>JAGNEZ010000040.1 GCA_018003015.1 Phycisphaerae bacterium
GGGCCGACCGCAAGCAACTCCGCCGGGCCACCCGCCGGCGTTTCCAGGCCTCGTTCCCCCGCTGAGTCCAGCTCCGCACCCTCCCGCGTTCCGGCCCAGCCCCCCATGGTTCTGGTGGGCGCTTACCACCGCCGTCGTGTCCGGCGAGAATGCGACACACCTCATAACCGCCCAGGCTCCAGATCCTGCGCTTGCCGTCCAGGCTCCAAATCCTGATGCTTCCATCCATCGAGCATGAGAGAGCCATCTCCCCTCGGCCGACGAAGACAGCACCCCGTACTCCCGCGGTGTGACCCCGGAATGCGCGGATCTCCTTGCCGGTCTGGACGTTCCAGAGCCTGAGGGTCTGGTCGAAGCTGGCCGACAACACCCGATCCCCATCGGGGGAGAACGCGGCGCTGATGACGTATCCGGTGTGCCCGCTGAGGGTTTGCAGAACTTGGCCGGTCGCCGAATTCCAGATCCAGATATCTCTCTCGTAGGTCGTCGCCAGGACGCGGCGGCCGTCGGGGGAGAAGGCAACGCCGTAATACGAACGTGGATCCTTGTCCGACGCCTTGAAGGAGCGGATGATCTCTCTGCGGTGGACGTCGCCCAACAGAACGGCTCCACCCGCGGTGGCCGGCACAAACAGGACGGACCGGCCGTCAGGGGAGAATGCCACGCCTCTGACCGGCCCGGTTTGTGTGAAGGCCGGTCGATCCTCCTCACCAGTCTCGACGTGCCAGAGCCTGGCGCTTCTGTCTTCACCGCCGGAGAGGATGTACTTGCCATCAGGCGAGACCGCCAGGCAATGCACCGCCCCGGCGTGTCCGATGAACGTCCGGATCTCCCGGCCGGTGCGAACATCCCAGAGCTTGACCGTCCCGTCCTCCGAAGCGGAACAAGCGTGGACACCGTCCGGCATCCAGGCGACGGCCATGAGGCCATCCAGATGACCGCTGAGCGTCTGGATAGGTGCGTCGTAGTCCCGAAAGGAACGGTACAGCCCCACCTCGGAAGGAAGGGGCGAAAGGCCGAGTCCGGTCAGGGCATCGCGAGCCCGTCGAAAGGCGGCGCGGGACGCCTGGCCTTGACCGGCGAGATGCAGGGCGGTGCCTTCTTCCAGTGCGCCGTCGGCATAGGCCGATTGGGCGGTGCGTTCGCGGTCCTGAGCGAGGGCCCGCTCCTTGGCCACCTGGCCCAACAGGATCAGCGCGATGAGCAGGCCGGTGGCCAACATCAGGACGAATCCCGCCGCCACGGCCACTGGCAACCTGTATCGCCGCAGGTACTTCCGCAGGATGTAGAGCGGGCGGTCGCGCTTGGCTTCGATGATCTCCCCGCCCAGATAATGCCCGATGTCGCGGGCGAGTTCCCCGGCCGTCTGATAGCGCCGCTCGCGCTCTTTGGACAGGCACTTGAGTACGATCGTATCGACCTCGTCATCGATCTCGTGGCGAATGCTGCTCGGCTTGGCCGGCTCAACGTTGACGATATCGTGCAGGAGTTCCAGGATGCTGCCGACAGGGCGATACGGAGACTGGCCGGTGAGCATCTGGAACAGAATCACGCCCAGGGAGTAGACGTCGGTTCGGAGATCGATCTTCGCAGGCACCGCCTCGGCCTGTTCGGGCGCAGCCCAGGGCAGGCTGCCCATGAACTGGCCGGTTTCTGTCATGACCGAGGCCTCCATCCCGATGGCGACCTTGGCCAGACCGAAGTCGAGGATGTGTGGCCCGCCTTCGTGGTCGATGAGGATATTGCCGGGTTTCAGATCCCGATGGATGATCCCGCGGAGGTGGGCGGCGTTCACCGCTTCGCAGATTCGGGCGAAGAGATGGAGGATCTCGCGGATGGTCCGCAGCCTGGCCCTGGTCCACTCAGCCAGCGATTGCCCGGAAATGTAGTCCATGACAAAGTAGTGACTACCGGAGGCGACGCCGCTGTCATGGATATTCACGATGTGCGGGTGGTTGAGCTGCCCCAGAACCTCGACTTCCCTCTCGAACCGGGCCGTCTCCCGTTTGCTAGCGAAGGGACCTTCACGCATGACCTTGAGGGCCACCTTGCGTTTGGTGGCTCTCTGGACGGCCTGATAGATCACTCCCTGGCCACCGCGGTGGATCTCGCGGACGATCTGGTAACCCGGAATAATGTCCTGCGCGGGAGACTCGGCGAAAACCTCGCGAAGAAGAGAGGCATCACCTTCAGTATCATGCTGCAGGCCGCTTGAGGCCGCATCAGTCGGAGCCGGTGCGGGCACACGACCCGCTGAACCAGCCAGTTCCCTGGTCTCAGCGGACACCTGGTTAGCCGGTCCGATCGATTCCTGCCGGATTCCGATCGGGTTCGTACCGTCTCCGGAACCGGGCCGGATATCATGGTCATGGGCTTGGTCATCCGGCATGTTGGCACCCTTGAGACGTTTCGTGAGAAACGTGCTCGCTCCACCCGAAAACCCCGGAGTTCGGTCGTCCGCGATTTGACCGTGGTGCGGACGCTCTCACCAGACTGGGCCATCGATCGTGGCTCCGGCTCCGAGGACCAGATTCGCAGCCAGTTCTCGTCAAACACGGGCGGGGCAATGCGCAGATATCCCTTCGTCGGATCGCCTTGCGCGTGCCGCCGGATCCATTCTCTGCCCGTCCTGAATTGTAGTCGCCAGCCCAGGCGTGGTCCTCCGACACGGGGCAACCGATCCTCCGACCACACGCGTGGCCGATGGATCGTCCACCGAGCGAAGGGTTCTGGCATACTATCGGGCGTTGACGTCCTGGCGAAACGCTCGACGCTTCTCCGTCAGATGAGTTTCCTGGAGTAAGCCAGCCAATCGGCGTAGCGAGCCGTGTCGCGGCCGCCCCTGCCGCGCCGGAATCGGACGGACGGAAGCGGTTCGCCGCGTAAGCGGGTTGCCGCGGATCTGCAGGTTACTGTCCGCCAGGGTCGGCGAAGGGATCTGGCTGCCAGCCGGCGGAGTGGTCGGCGCGTGAACGTCCAGCGTGGCATAGGCCGTCTGTGTTCCGGCCGGATTGTAGAAGATGTTGTTGTACACATACACGTTGCGGTTGGGAATGATGTCGTCGACCATGGCGTCGCCGGCCGGGTTGGTCGGGGCAGGGCACCAGCCGCCCGCGGCCAGGAAACCGTTGCAGATCGTATCCGCGTTGTTCGCCCCGTTGTCGGTGGTGTCTTGGCAACCGTGCGTGCCGCGGCCCAAGAGGATCATGCCGAACCCTGCAGCGTCACCGGCGACGCGATAAGCGGTGTTGTAGGCGATCAGGATGTTGTAGCCGCCCTGTACGCCGACCGCGTTGCCCTCGATGTCGTGGATGACGTTGTTGACGAACTTGATGTCGTACACCTCGTAGTGCAGCCAGGGCGACTGCATGATCTCGAAATTCGTGGCCTGCCCGGCGGAGAATCCGAGGTGGCAGTTGTAGAACTCGTTTCCAGCGACGGCAATGTACGCGGTTCCGCCCTTGAGGTAGGTAGCCCAGTCGCCTGCGAAATCGTGGATCGAGCTGTTGAGGATGTGCCCGCCCTGCACGGTGACCCAGTCGATGCCGGTCAGGTATCTTCTCTGCCTCAACCGACGCTTGGATTCCGCTTGGGCTTCGGCGTTCTCTCGAGAGGCTACCATCCCGAGGCGCGTCTCGGACTTCCCGGTCGGGCAGTCAGGACCTATACTTGGGCAGCGGGGACGAGGCTGGCGGGCAAGGCTGCCCTGCAGACAGAGGTTCCGATGGCATCGCTCGATGAGAAGTTGGCGAAGATGCAGGAAATCCTCCGCTCGCTGAAGCGGGTGGCGGTAGCGTTCTCGGCCGGTGTGGACTCGACGTTTGCCCTGAAGGTGGCCGTGGACACCCTGGGGCCGGTCAACGTGGTGGCCGTCACGGCCAAGAGTGACAGTCTGGCTGAGGCCGAGTTTCTGGAGGCCGTGAAGCTGGCCGACCAGTTGGGCGCCGAGCACGTCATCATTGAGACCCGTGAGTTCGACAACCCCGACTATCGGGCGAACCCGGCCAACCGGTGCTACTACTGCAGGAGCGAGCTTTACGAGAGGCTGGACACCTTCCTGGTTGAACGCGGACTGCGCGCGGCCGTCAGTGGCATCAACGCCGACGACTACGCCGACTGGCGACCCGGGATTCTGGCTGCCAGGGAGCATGGTGTCCGGGCGCCGTGTGCCGAAGCCGGCATGACCAAAGAGGACATCCGAGGGCTCAGTCGGCGATTGGGTTTGCCGACATTTGACAAGCCGGCCATGCCCTGTCTTTCGAGTCGGATCCAGTATGGCGAGGAGATCACGACCGAGAAGCTGAAACGCATTGAGCGGTCGGAAGCGTTTCTGCGGTCGCTCGGCTTCCGCGAATGCCGAGTTCGACATCATCACAACCTTGCCCGGATCGAATTGCCCGTATCCGACCTTGATCGGGCGATGGTCCCGGCGACTCGCGCCCGCATCGACGCCGCGCTCCGCGAGTATGGCTATCAGTACGTGGCGATCGATCTTCGCGGCTTCCGGAGCGGGAGCATGAACGAGGTCATTGCGTTCGGAGAGCGACAGAAAGGGGAATAGGGAGCACGCCGCAGTGCTCGGCGGGCAAGGTGCGAGCCGGGTGTGTGAGCTGCACCGCTGGCGTAACCCAGGTTGCGGAGACGGATTCACTTCCAGCATGGTACTTCAAGGCCCTGGCAGCATCAGCTGAACGCTCGGTGCACGAGTTCGGGCAGGACCGTTCCTGCAGTGCCGCGAAGCCCGATGTCGCCCCTGGCGGGTCCGGAGCCGATGACGATGACGGTGGCGCCGTTGGCGCTGGCCTCGAGCGGCAGGGAGGCGGCCGGGAAGACCGAGCCGGAGGTTCCCACGGCGATCATGCAGTCGCAATCGTGGCTCGCGGCGACGGCGTCGGGCCAATCGGGTTCGGCCATGGCCTCGCCAAAGAGGACGATAGAAGGCCGATAGAGTCCGCATCGCCCGATGCCGAAGAAGGGGCGGATGGCGGCGAGCATGGCGGTTCTCGGAAACGAGCCGATCATCGCCTTTTTAAGGGCCGCGACGATGTCGAGCATCTGCGGTCGGGTGAGGATGCTGACCGTGCCTCCCCGGCGGTATACGATCTCGAAGAGTGATCCGTGGACCTCATGGACGCGGGTGCTTCCAGCCTCCTGGTGCAGTCGGTCCACGTTCTGGGTAACGACGGTGACGTGGGTGTGAGACTCGAGAGCGGCGATGGCCTTGTGGCCGGCGTTGGGCGCGGCCTTGGCGACCGGTTCGAGCAGTGCGACGGTGAATTCTCCCACTCGCCGAGGGCTGCCCGCCGCGGTGGCGAGAAGGCCGCCCATAGTGGCAAACTGATCTGGCGGGAAGTGGCTCCAGAGACCGTCGGAGTCTCGGAAGGTCGGGATGCCGCTTTCCGCCGAGATACCCGCCCCGGTGAACACGACGACCTTGCCGGCGTGGCGCAACAACTCGGCCGCGCGATCCATCAACACATCGTCCCTGCCCACGACCTGTTTCCTCGAATCCGCGACCCGACACGCGGCCGTGGAGACACCACCATCGTACGCCGCGGACTGTCCGATGTCATCCACCGATTGAGGGCGGGCAGTGTACGATTCGACGGGCTGGATTGCCGGGTAGGGGTGAGGGTGCCTGCGACCGTATCGGGCATGGGAGAGGCGTCGAGGACGGGGTCTGTAAGTTGAGCATGGGCAATCTGCATGTGCGAATCGTCCGGTCCCCCAGCACAGGGTCACGGTCACGACCAAACGAACCCAAGCTCGCCGCCCTGACAGGACCGCCGGAACAGGACCGGTAGCCCGCGGACCCGACTGCCTGACACGCTGAAGCCGAGCGGGGACGGTGCTGGATTGGTTTGGGCGTGACGTTCAAGCCTGGGAGGCAGCCAAGCCGCTTTCTGGCAGCAATATCACCACAGGTGACCCGCGGCGAGCGGCTTGTCCGGGACTCCTTTTGACCGTCGGGGGCCCGTGCGGTAATCTCATTAGTCTGATTGGCATGGGGACGAGGTCTGAAAAGGAAATCGATGGAAGGAGCTTGGGCTCCAAGGTACGGAGGACAGTCCATGATCCACCAGAGCAATCGACGCGAGTTTCTGCAGCGTACCGCCCTGGCCGCTACGGCCGCCGGTGCGGTTGGCAGCACTGCCATGCCTACTCGGGCCGAGGATGCCCTGCCCGCTGGCGGAGAGGGCAAGAAGCCAGCGGTGCTGAAGATATCCGCCCAGGAAGGCGTCGTTCCGGGCAGGAGCCTCTCTGAGAAGCTGGACAACATGGAGAAGTGGGGATATGTCGGGTTAGAAGTGGGCGGCGGCAATCTACCGAAGCGGGTAAAGGAATTGCAGGACGCGCTCAAGGGCCGCCCGATCAAGATGAGCGCGATCTGTGCCGGGTTTCAGGGCTGGCTGATCAGCGACGACAAGGATACCCGGGAGAAGGCCCTGTCGTCGATGAAGGAGATCCTGACCGCCGCAGGCGAAGTCGGCTCCACCGGGCTGATCATCGTGCCGGCGTTCAACGGGCAGAAGTCGGTGCCTCACAAGCAGGCCCGAGAGATGCTGACCGGCTTCACCCGCTGGGACCGGTCCAACGACAAGGCCAGAACGTCGCTGCTCGGGGAGCTCGGCGAGCACGCCGCGAAGGCTGGAACCCGAATACTCCTTGAGCCTCTCAATCGCGATGAGTGCTATTTCTTGCGGACGCTGGCCGACGGGGCATCGATCTGCCGTGACGTGAACAGCCCGGGCATCGCCCTGATGGGTGACTTCTGGCACATGACCTGGGAAGAGACCTGCGACATGGGAGCGTTCCTGAGCGCCGGCAAGTACCTGCGTCACGTTCACATCGCGAGTCGCAAGGACCGTAAGACGCCGGGTGAGGACGGCGAGGCCGACAACTACATCAACGGCTTCAAGGGCCTCAAGATGATCGGCTACCAGGACTACATCAGCCTGGAGTGCGGTTGCCGGGGCGATCGTAACGAGGCGATTCCGGCGGCGGCCAAGCTGATTCGCGAGCAGTGGGCCAAGGCATAGCCCCTGGGGTGTGGCGAGGTCCCGGGGATGTGGAGGGAATGACCTGGAGCGACTAACTGCCATGATCCGCCCTGGACAGCAATGTTCTACCGCAAGCCCTTGGGCCAACGTAGTCGGTATCGAATGCGGGGGTTTTGTCGGGTGTTTGGCCGGGAGGCGGTAGTGCCGTATCTTCTGCGACCGGTGAATGCTTGCAAAGCATTGGAAATAAGGTGGTTAAAGTAGCCTGGCGCCCGTAGCTCAGCAGGATAGAGCACCGGTTTCCTAAACCGGGGGTCACAGGTTCGAATCCTGTCGGGCGCGATTTCTGGCCGAGGAGCCCCCCATTCGGTTGTCACTGCAGCCTTGCCGTTGCAGGGCAGACGTGCCTCTGTCGATCGGGGGCATCCACAACGAGCGACTGCGTGGAGTCCATCCACATCTGGCAAACCGGGCGGGATAGCCGCTTCCCAGTACTGAGACTGGCGTCAACCGTCCGCTGGCCAACGCGATGGCGGCCGCGGGCATGGGTAACCGGACCACGCAGATGCAAGGATTAGGGCGACAGCCGGGCTTTTGCGATCGCGATTGTCCTCCAGTCTAGGCGGAATCTCGGATGGATCTTGGCGTAATTCCCACCCCGTAAGGTCACAGATTCCCAGGCCTGCAAACCGATATCAAGTGGGGAAAGAGGGAAGAAGTGTTCTCGGCGGAAGCGGGTTCAAGTCGCGCTTTATGATTGGCGACATTCGCTTGCATCCTGATCTCGCAAGTGATTCAATGGAGGCATCCTCGCGGTGATTCAGTGGAGGGATCACTGTCTTCCGCAATGCCGCACGGGCAAACGGAACGGGAAGCAGAAGCGAACTACGGGAGCCGATTTCAATTCCTCTTGTGCCAGAGGCGCAGACATGACTCTTCCATTTGTCTCTGAAAACGTCCTGCTCCGATCGCGCGTTGCCGGTTGCGTATTCGCCCTCGCAGCCGTACTCGCTTTCCAAGCCATCGGGCTTTCGTCTGTCGCAGCGGCCGATCCGGCGCCGACGGCACCTGGCCCGACGGCGTCCTCTGGCTTTCAGTACCCTTCGCCAGATTACGGGGCGAGCCCGAAAGCACCCCAGACGTTTGTCGGGCAAGGGTTGGTGCCAGCTCCGGCCGAGAGCGCACCAGCGAACGCGGCCGATGACACTTCGAACGTCGCGCCCTCCAAGCCGACGGTGCCTCCGACGTCTCCCACTGCGGCGTCAGGCGGGAGCATGGGCAAAGCTCTGCCTACCGCCGCGGGGCTCTCGCCAGCCGATTTCGACAATGATGGGGACGTGGACCTGGACGACCTGCTGCATTTCACGACCTGCCTTTCCGGTGCGGGGCTGCCCCCGTCGGATCCGGCCTGCAGCGATGCTGATCTGGATCACGACAGTGACGTGGACCTGGACGACTTCGGACTTTTCCAGATCATGCTGAGTGGTCCCGGGCCCACGGCGGAAGCGGGCGGGCCCTACAGGGTGGTCGAGTCTGCGGTCCAAGACGTTTTGGGCGGGCTGTGGCCAGTGACGCTGGACGGCCGGGGCTCACACGCTGGCGATCCGGGCGACCCGATCGTCTCCTACTTGTGGGAAGGACACCTGTTCCGCAAGGAGACGTTTGACGGAGCGACGCTGGATACCGCCCGCTGGAACGCGGCCAACGCGGTGCAGAACGACAATGTCACCGTCACCGGTCAAAATGGCTGGGGACCTTCGTACGTCTTCACTCAGGAACCGCTCGATCGTGCCGAGGGGATCAAGATCCAAGCCCGAGTTACGTGTCCCTCGCTGTGCCATGCGATGTGGGGTATCAAGCATAACGTCGCATCGACGAGCTATACGGCGATGCCGTATGCGATTTACTTCAGGGACAACGGGTATCTCCACATCTACGAGGACGGAAGCGACCGCGGCCACGTGGGCTATTACTCGGCCGGCACGACTTACGAAGTCAGAATCGATGTCAAGCCGGTAACCGGCGCCAGTTACTACATTCGTCCGCCCGGCTGCGCGGAATGGCTCCCGCTCTATGACTCAACCTATGGCGGAGCCAGCGGTTTTGTGGCGGGTCTCACGGTTCATTCCGCCTCGGTGTCGATGGACGACCTGTTCCATCCCACGAAGAGTATGGCGGGCGATGTAGCGGAGTGCTGGATCGCGGCGGCGGGGGAAGCCAAGCTCACGGTGACCAACGTCACGGGCCAGACGGGCACGGACACGGCGTCAATCGGGATTGACGGCCAAGTTCCGACGGCGGTTTGCGGGGGGCCCTACCACGGGCCGCTGGGTGCCATTGTAGCCTTCGATGCCCTAAACTCGGTTGACGACGTCGCGATCACCCATTACGCGTGGGACTTTGGCGATGGGGGAACGGCGACCGGGCGTTATGTCAAGCACGCCTTCGCGGCCGCGGGCACCTACAACGTGACGCTGACGGTTCGGGATCATGCCGGGCAGACGGGTACGGCCGCAACCACGGCGACGATTGAAGCGATGGCCGTCTGTGTTCCCTGGGAATACGATCGGCGGAGCGGCCGGGAAGTACCGCACTCGGTCTGGGACGGGCTGCAGACGCGGGTGAAGGCCGTGCTCTTCACGGATACGGCGGCGAATCAACTCACCTACAGCTGGGATTTTGGGGACGGTGATGCCCCGGCGACGGGCACCGTGAGCGACAAGCGGGCGCTCGAAACGAGCCACACGTACCGTGGACCGGCGGGTGCCTTGTACACAGCCACGCTCACGGTTCATGACCCGCAGCATGGCGATCTGGTGGACACCTACCCGGTTGAGATTCACGCCCGTGATCTGACCATCGAGGTCAATGCCGCGATCGATGAAGGGCTTTGGTGGCTGCACAAGAATCAGACTATCGGCGGTACGGGCAGCGTCGACTACTACTGGCGTTCGTATGGCGGCTACTGGATGGGTTCGACGGCCTCGACCCTTCACGCGATGGAGATCAACGGGCACGTGCCCACCCGGTCGGCGGGACAGGATCCGTACGCCGAGGATGTGTCCAGGGCCCTGGACACGATGTTCACCGGTCTAACCCGCTACTGGATCGGCCCGCAGACTTACGGCGATCCGGATTCGAACGCGAACACCGTCGGTCTTTCGGTCAACTCGGACCGTCCGATCTATGAAGGTGGGATGGTGATGGATGCGATCGCGGCCAGCGGCGCACCGGACCTGATGGCCTGCCGGGGCGATGCATTCGCGTTAGGACGGACTTATCGCGAGATTGCCCGGGAGATGGCCGATCAGTACGCCTGGGGTCAGACAGACCGAGGCGGCTGGCGATACTCCTGGAACTCGGATGACGACAACTCCGCCTGTCAATGGGCGGCGATCGGCTTCATGGGAACCAAGACTGCCTTTGGCTTGGACGCTCCCAGCTGGGTCAAGGACCGTAATGATCTCTGGCTCACCCAGAGCTACAACGGCACCGGGTTTGGCTACACCGGGGCTGGCAACGGTGAAGCGACGACACCTTCGGGCATGGTGCAACTCGCCTTCTGCGGCAAGACCATTGAGGACAACCGATGGAAGACCGCAGAGGCATGGATCGCCAACAACTGGGAGTGGTGGAAGAAGACCAACAACGTCTACGCGTGGTATGCGTTTGCCAAGGCCATGCGACTGGCTCAGCCCCAGCCGGTGACCCAACTGACCGCGACGGGGATGGACTGGTATGACCACCTGACCGCGGGGCTGACCAAGTACATCCTCAACCGGCAGCAGACCGACGGCGGATGGCCGGACTATTACGGTCGCGTTTTCGCCTCGGCCTGGCAGGTGACGATCCTGACCCCGACGCTGTTCACCCGTCCACCGGTGGCGATGGCCGGTGACGACGTGGTTTGGGCCTTCGATCGGCCGTTGACCCTTGACGGTTCGTTGTCGTACCACACGGACCCGGTTCGATTGCTGGTCCAGTACGAATGGGACTTCGACGGGGACGGTGCCTATGAGTACGTGGGTGTTGAGCCGACCGTTCAACACATCTACGCATTCGATCCGGCGATTGTGTACCCGACGGTCTACTCGGCCCGGTTGCGGGTGACCGACGACATCGGGCAGACGGATACCGACGTTCGGCAGGTCACCATCGCCGAGCCGCCGCATCCACCGATGGCAGTTATAGGAGGTCCGTACCAGGCTACGGCGGGCGTTCCCTTCCAGCCGGACGCGAGCGATTCGTACGACATCGATCCCGGCGATTTCATCACCCGCCAGGAATGGGACTTCAACGGCAGCGACGGGTACGACTTCGAGGATCCGGACGCAGCCGTCGACTGTCCCGCGGCCCGGGCCTGCCCGCAAGTCTCATGGACCTTCGACACACCCGGCGTCTACAACATCGGTCTGCGGGTATGGGATAATGCTGTCCTTCACGCCGAATTGGCGAAACTGGCTTCGGTTCCTGTTTACACCACGGTGACGGTCAGCGGCAACATTGCGCCGATCGCCCATGCGGGCGGGCCGTACGACACGGTTGAATGCCAGCCCCTCCAGCTTGATGGAACAGCGTCGTCGGACGCCAACGGCGATGCGATAACCTATGCCTGGGATCTTGACGGTGACGGGGAGTACGACGACGCCACCGGACCAGCGCCGTCGCACACATGGGACACGGCCGGGGTCTACAGCGTCGGTCTGATTGTCTCGGATGGATCGTTGTCGAGCCAAGCGGTGCAGGTGCAAGTGACGGTAGGTGATTCCACTCCGCAAGTGACCGTGATCGGCCCGGACAAGCTAGCGGCCGGCCAGCTTGGCCTGTTCGACGCCCTGGTCACTTCCGCCTGCGAGGTTCAAGCCGTCGAGTGGGACTGGGATTTCGATTCTACAGAGTTCAATTCCTCGGGCGACGCCGGCGCCGCCCAGGAGCACGTCTATGCGTCCCAGGGCACTTACATGGTGGCCGTTCGGGTCACCGACAAGAACGGAGCGGCCTCGATCGGCACGACGGCCGTACAGATCAGCGCTGCCGACAGCCCGAGGGTGTACGCCAACACGCGCATGAAGGTCATTGTCGGCCGGCGTGACTACGACGTAGCTCGACACGTGCACATGGCCCAGTTCACGCTCCTGAACCAGAGCACCGTGCCGATGACCGGCCCGATCGGTCTGGCATTCTCGGACATCAATCCATCCAGTGTCGTCCTGTTGAACGCGAGTGGCACGGTGCCACACCCCAGCGAGCCCGAAAGGCAGATTGCCTACGTGGACTTCAGCAGCCTGTTGACGAACAACACCCTGGCCGCGGGAGCCAGTATCGGACCGAAGTGGGTCGAGTTCCAGGGCCCCCAGGACGTGGCCTTCACATTCGACGCGTTCGCCTATCTGTTCAACTCGCCTCCGCGGATCACATCCGCGCCGGTGGTGACCGCGACCGAGGGGCAGCGGTACCGCTATGAGGTCGTCGCGGTAGACGACGACGGCGACCCGGTTCGTTTCGGACTGACGGCGACCGGCGGCATCGCCCCACCGGCCGGCATGTCCGTTCATCCGCTATGCGGCCTCGTCGACTGGATGCCCGGCCAGCAGGCGGCGGGTGCCCAACCGGTCACCATTGTGGTTGACGACGGCTTGCCAGGCAGTTCCGCTCAGCAGGCCTTCGAGATCACCGTGAGCGCGGTGAACGTTGCCCCGACGATCACTTCCACGCCGATCACGACCGCGATCGTCAATGCCGCATACACCTACCAGGTGCAGGCGAGCGATCCGGACGGCGACCCGATCAGCTACGCCCTGACGGAAGCTCCGACGGACATGACCCTCAGCTCAAGCGGGCTTGTCCAGTGGGCACCGATGGCACCCGGCGGGCGGCAGATTCGATTGACAGTCACGGACGATCACGGTCGTGTGACCGGGCAGGACTACGTGTTGACCGCGGTGGGCTGCGAAGCCCCTCCACGGATCACGTCCGAGCCTCTGCTCGCCGCCGCGGAAGGTCAGCCCTACACCTATCAAGTGGTCGTAGACGGTGCGGTCACGGCGTTTTCTCTGGCAGCGGCACCGGCGGGCATGACCATCAGTCCATCGGGACTCATTTCCTGGACGCCGGCCTACAACGCGGCGGGTGCACGAACCGTCAAGGTGATCGTCGCCACGGCCACACCCGACTGCCAGGCGGAGCAGATCTTCCAGATAGAGGTCGATAGCCGGAATGGGGCACCTTCGTTCATCACGGTGCCAGTGACCGCAGCCACGGAAGGGGTCTACTACCGGTACGGAGCCCAGGCGACCGATCCGGATGGTGAAACGGTCGGCTATACGCTCATCCAGGGGCCGGAGGGCATGAAGATCAACCCCGTTGCAGGGGTCATCGAGTGGATTCCGTCTCAGACCGCGGCGGCAGGCAGCCCGCACACCGTCATCATTACCGCAACCGATCCGTTGCGGGCCCGGACGGTGCAGACGTTCCAGATCCAGGTCGCCGCCCAGGAGATGCCGCCGCGGATCGTCTCCGAGCCGATCTATGGCGCGGTCGAGGGGACGCTCTATGAATACCAGGTGGTCGCGGAGGATCCCGACGACGACCAACTGGCCTACGCCCTGCCGCGAGCACCGACGGGCATGACCATCAGTGCGACGGGGCTGATCCAGTGGACGCCCCCACAGGATGCGGCCGCCCACAATCCCCAGATTGTGGAAATCAGCGTGACCGACCCGGCCGGGCATCTCGCCAGCCAGGTGTACCAGATCTTCGTCCGGGTGGTGAACGTACCTCCCGAGATCACCTCCGAACCGGCGACCGCCGGCGTCGAGGGCCAGGTCTATCGCTACTCGGTCGTTGCGACCGACGCCGACCTCGACGTGCTGACCTACTCGCTGGTCACTACGCCGGGCGGCATGAGCATTCACCCGGGGACCGGCTTGATCGACTGGCTGGTGCCCCAGACCGCAGCGGCGGCCAATCCGCACTCCGTCACGGTTGCGGTCAGCGATGGGATAGAGACGGTGCAGCAATCGTTCGAGATCACGGTCGCCGAGGTGAACGTCGGGCCGATCATCACCTCCACGCCCGAAGACCGCGCGACGGTCGACGAGCCGTACACGTACGGCGTTGTGGGGAGCGACCCGGACGGCGACCCGGTGGTCTTCAGCCTGCTCGAAGGACCGGAGGACATGACCATTGACCCGGTGAGCGGAACCGTTCAATGGACTCCCGTCGAAGGCGATTTCGGGAATCACGCGGTCACCATTCGGGTCGATGACGATCACGGACACTTTGTCACCCAGGTATACACGCTCTTCGTGTCCGAACTAGGCCACGATACGCTGCCCCAGATCACATCGACGCCGATCTTCTCGGCCCAGGTGGATCAGCAGTACCGCTACCAGGTTATCGCCGAGGATCTTGACGGCGACCCCCTGTTCTACGCGTTGCTCCTAGCTCCTCCCGGGATGGCCGTCGACACCAACGCCGGCCTGATCACCTGGACGCCGACGGCCGCTCAGATCGGCAGCCACGAAGTGCACGTCAAAGTGGACGACCGGCGCATCGGGTATGCCGTCCAGACCTACTTCGTGACGGTCTCGCTGCACGGCGACAATAGTCCACCGCGGATCACTTCCACGCCGCCGTTCACAGCCCGGGTGGACGAGAGGTACGTCTACCCTGTAGCCGCCACCGACCCGGACAACGACAGCCTGCGTTTCACGCTGGTGAAAGCCCCGGTTGGCGCCGGCATTGACTCGGCCAGCGGGCAGCTCACCTGGACGCCGAATGCTGAGCAAGTCGGCCGATACGATGTGACCATTCGCGTGGATGACGGCCGTGGCGGCTGGGGTGAGCAGCAGTACTCACTGACCGTATCCCTGACCGGCGAGAATCGCTCGCCGGACATTACCTCGACGCCGGCACTGGCGGCCGGAGTCGATCAGGCCTACGCCTATCAGGTCGTGGCTATCGATCCGGACCTGGACCCGCTGGTCTACGTCCTCGAAACGAAGCCGAGCGGCATGACCATCGGCGCAACCACCGGGTTGATTGGATGGACACCCGGCGTGGCCGATCTCGGCGTTCATGAGGTCTCCGTCAAGGCCGCTGACGGCAAGGGCGGATGGGCGATCCAGACCTACGCCCTGACCGTTTCCCAGGCGGGCGGCAACACGTCGCCACGGTTCATCTCTGTCCCCGTCACGGTAGCCCAGGCGGAAGCGACGTACAGCTACTCGGCGAAGGCGGTGGACGATGACGGGGATGCGATCACGTACGGTCTGGCGACGGCCCCTGACGGCATGGTCGTCGTTGCGGCGAGCGGCCTGATCGAGTGGACACCCCAGGCCACCCAGCTCGGCACCCACCCGGTGGTGTTGCGGGCGGATGACGGCAGAGGCGGGTACACCCAACAGTCGTTCCAGGTGACCGTTTCCGCGGACGGCACCAACCGGGCTCCGCGGATCGTGTCGACCGCCATCACGACGGTCATGGCCGGCCAGAACTACCAGTACGTGGTCGTGGCCAGTGACGAGGATGGCGATGCCCTTTCCTTTGCCCTGGAGGCTGCGCCGGCGGCCATGACCATCGATGCCGCCACGGGTGCCATCGGCTGGGCAACGACGGCGGAGGACGTCGGCCGCCACCCCGTGACCATCACGGTGACCGACAGCGACGGTGCCTGGACGACTCAGCCCTATGAGCTCGAGGTCCGGGTCAACCAGCCGCCGCGGATCGTCTCCTCGCCGTCGACGCGTGCGGTGGTGGACATGCCCTACCGATACGAAGTGAAGGCCACGGATCCGGAGATGTCCCGGCTCGGCTTCGCTCTGGACCAACCGGTTGAGGGCATGGCCATCGACGCTCAGACGGGCGTGATCACCTGGACGCCGACGGCCGCCCAGGTCGGTCCGCACGCGGTTGTGGTGGTGGTTCGGGACAGCCTGGATGCCGAGGCTCGGCAGAACTATACGCTGACGGTCTATACCGGCGCCGACGCCGATCTGTATGCGCCGGAGGTGACGGTCACGGCCGCTCCGCGAACGGTGAACCCGGGCGAGCCGGTCACGCTCACGGTGAAGGCCACCGATGATCTCATGGTCACGGCGTTGGCGCTGACCGTGAATGACGCTCCAATTGCCCTGACCGCGGACGGGCAGGCGGTGTTCACGCCGACGGTCCCGGGCGGGTTTGTGGCCCGGGCGACGGCCACCGACCTGGCCGGCCACGTTGGCAAGGGCACGACGGACTTCTACGCCCGCACGCCGGGCGACAGCACTGCCCCGACGGTGGCGATCACCGCGCCGGCAGCGGACGCGGCACTGAAGGCGTCGACGGCCATCGTGGGCACGGCCAGCGACGACAACCTCTACAAGTACACCCTGGCCTATCGGTCGGTGGGCACCGAGGCGTACATCGAGTTCGCGACCAGCTACACCTCGGTGGTCGGTGGCACGCTCGGCACGCTAGACACCACCCTGATGATGAACGGCATGTACGAGGTGCGGTTGCGGGCCGAGGACACGAATGGGAACGTCAATGAAGTGACGACGGGTTACTCCGTCGCCGGCAATCTGAAACTGGGCAACTTCTCCATCAGCTTTGTGGACTTGGCCATTCCCGTGTCAGGCATTCCGATCAGGCTGACCCGGACTTACGACAGTCGCAACAAGGCAAAAGGGGATTTTGGCGTCGGCTGGACCTTGGATATCGCGAGTTTGCAGATCAAGAAGAACAAGCCTGCTGGAAAGGACTGGGAGCAGCGGGTCATCCGAGGACTCGGGGGATTGAATCGTTTCATTCTCATCCCCAAACGGACGCACATTGTTTCAATCACCTGGCCTGGCGGCCGAACCGAGCAATTCGCCATGAGGACCGTGCCTGCGGAGCAGGCGTTTATCCCAATCGAGTACTTCTCTTCGGTCGTGTTTGACCCCATTCCACCGGCGACCTCCAAGCTGCAAGTGCTCGGCGACACGTCGGGCTACTACACGGGGGGCCCCCCGGCTGACGCGAGCACGCCATCGGAGGGCGACCTCTTCTTCTACTCCAACGACCTTTTTGATCCTTCCTCGTATCGACTGACAACGCGCGAGGGCAGGTCGTATACCCTGGTAGGACTCCCCGGCAGTCCGACAGCCAATCTCCAGGCCATCAAGGATGGAAATGACAACAGTCTGGAGATCACCCACAACGGCATCCTCCATTCATCTGGCAAAGGCGTTATCTTCGAGCGCGACGGTGAAGACCGCCTGGTTTCGATGACCGATCCCAAGGGTGGCAAGCTGCGTTTCGAGTACGACGACCGCGGCGATCTAATCAGCTTTGTCAACCAGGCAGGGAACACCACACGGTTCGTCTACAACGACGATCACTACCTCGTCGAGATCATCGATCCTCGTGGCGTCACCGCCAGCCGTCTCATCTATGACGATGCCGGACATCTCGTCGCATCGATTGACGCCAACGGCAAGCGTGTGGATTTGCAGCACAACCTCGACACTCGACAGGAGGTGGTCCGAGATGAGAATGGCACAACCTGGGTTTACGACTACGACGCCGCAGGCAACGTCGTTGCCGAAACCGATGGTCTTGGACGTCGCAGCGAGTACACCTACGACGGCCAGGGTCACCTGCTCACCGAGAAGGATGCGCTGAACAACGTGACCACCTACACTTACAGCACGAGCGGTGACCTGCTGACGTCAACAAGCCCCGTCGGTGCCGTAGTGAGGATGGCCTACAACGATCACGGCCGCGTCACCTCGGTGACGGACCCGAACGGCAACACCCAGACGTCTGCCTATGACGACAGAGGAAACCTGGTTTCCGTTACCGATGTGACGGGAAACACCACTACCTTCAGTTATGACGCACGAGGGCATCTGCTCACGAAGTCCGACCCCCTCGGGAACGTGACCAGCTACCAATACGACTCATTCGGCAACCAGACTGAGGTTCAGAAGCCTGATGGGACCCAGGTCTCGACTACCTATGACGAGAACGGAAATGCCCTGAGCCAGACGTACCGAACGGCCAGCGGCGGGAGCACAATTGAGCTGGTCACCATGAATCAATACGACGCGATGAACCGTGTCGTGAGAACCGTCGATCCATACGGAGAGGCGACAGAGGTCACTTACGACGAAGCAGGCCTGCAAACGTTGAACAAAGACGCGCGCGGCCGTGAGACTCGGTTCGAGTACAATCTTTCCGGCCGGATGGTTCGGCGAGTCAACCCCGACGGTACGGCATACTCGGCCAGCTACGATGCCACGGGCAGGCCGCTCAGCAGCAGCGACTGGGAGGGAAACACGGTGAGCTACGAGTACAACGCCGTCGGTTTACAGACCAGAATGCGAAAGTCGAACGGCTGCACCATCGAGCGGACCTATGATGCCCTGGGCAGGATCCTCACTGAGACCGATTGTTCAGGTACCGTCGTCGCCCAGTACGAATACGATGCCGCGGGCCGACTGATCGGAAGCACGGACGCATTCGGCAAGAAAGCGACGCTCACCTATGATGCCGGCGGGAATCCACTCCAGATGAAGGACCCGCTGGGCCGAGTGATTGGTATTGAATACACTTCTCGGAACGAAGTGGCCGCCGTTCACTATCCTGACGGCACATCCACGACAATGAAGTACGACACCCTTGGGCGACGCACTCAGGAGACCGATGCGCTTGGCCGGGTCACCCGCTATGAGTACGATAACGTCGGGCGACTGACCAAAGTCGGAGATGCTCTTGGGAACGAGACGACCTTCGGCTACAACGGCATGGGCAGGCGGACCTGGCTGCGCGATGCCCTGGGCCATGAGACGACCTGGGAGTACGACAATCGCGGCCGACTGCTCCGCACTACGCGCCCCGACGGCTCGACCGAGACGTTCGCGTACAGCCCTGACAATCGGCTCACCAGCTCCACCAACGGCGATGGTGAGACAGTCGAGTACGTCTATGACACAGAGGATCGACTGGCCGCCAAACTCCTGCCTGACGGAAACCGGATTGAGTATCAGTACGATCTCAACGGACGACGTACGCAGGTGAGCTACATGGGGCGGGTCTTCCGATACGCCTACGACGCTTCTGGGCGCCTTTCTCAGGTGACCGATGCTCATGGCCGAACGGTTACCTACACCTACAACGTCAACGGCCGACGTCAGAGCATGACGACGCCCGCCGGCACGGTCCAGTACGCCTACGACGCCGCGGGGCAGCTCACAACCATCACCGACCCGGACGGTGCGACCACCCTTCTTGCCTACGATGATCTTGGTCGGCGCACATCATGCACACTCCCCAACGGGGTGAGAACAACTTATACCTACGATCAAGGGGACTACCTGCTCTCAAGCGAGTCCAGAAAGGCAGATGATTCTCTGCTGGCGTCCTTCCGTTACGAGGTCAACGCCGCAGGACACCGGACGAAAGCGGTCGAGACAACGCCTCAGGGCAACCGGGAGTTGACCTTCCGGTACGATGAGCTGTACCGCCTCACCGATGTCGACACGGCGGATTCCGTTCGCGGTCCCAGCACCGAGGCGTATGGTTACGACGCGGTCGGCAACCGGCTGACCAAGCTGACCTTGGGGGCGCCGGCGATAGCGTACGCGTATGACGCCGACGACCACCTGACCCAGGCAGGCTCAACTAGGTTTGCCTGGGATCGAAAAGGCAATCGGGTAGCCCGGTTTGCTCCTTCAGATACCGCGACATTCGAGTACGACCGCGCCGGCAGAATGGTAGCCGTTCAGCGAACCTCTCCGCAAATCGAGAGGTTGACCTACAGCTACGACGACGACGGGATCATGACGGCCTTCGGCGTAAACGGTGCCATGAGTCAGTACGTCATCGACAAAGCGGCTCCGCTGCCTTCGCCGATCGAGGAATACGATGCCAGCAGCAATCTAGCGGCTTACTACGTCTACGACGACACGGGCATTTTGTACTTCAAGAGGGGCGGCCAGTCCTTCTACTGTGTCAAGGACGGATTTGGTTCCGTGCGACTCCTGACCGACGCCACGGGCCAGGTCACCGACTTGTACACTTACGACACGTTCGGAAACGTTGCCGACCGCCAGGGTTCGACGTTGAACCGGCATTTCTTCCGGGGCCAGGTCTTGGACGCCAAGACTGACCTCTACTATCTCCGCGCCAGGCACTACGATCCAGTGACGGGCCTCTTCACGACCCGAGATCGCGTTCCTGGCGACTCGCCCGTGCCGCGCAGCCTGCATCGATACTCCTACTGCATGGGCAACCCAGTAACCTACGCAGACCCGCTCGGCAACAAGAGCCTCATCGAGCAGATGGGCGTCTGTGCGATCATCGCCAACTTGGTGGGCATGTTCGTGGGAACCACATCCGCGATGGGCATTCTCGGCATGACGACGGTATACGTTGAGGACGCCATGGCCAGCGGCTCACCCTTGCCGACCCATATTCTGGTAGGGCTGGCAGGCAACTACAACTTCGGAACAACGCTGGCCAAGAAGTGGCCTCGCTACTTCGCGGGCTGGTACTGGCTCACCGGTGTGGGTTCGGTCGAGGGCCTGATCGGCACGACCCTGGGCGGCGGCCCGAAGACCAGTTGCTTCTGGTTGTACGGATCGCTCGGACTAGCGGTGAACGCTCTCTACGATCCCGGTGCGGGTTTCACTCCTTTCGCAGGCCTGGTCTGGAATGCCACTCAGACCGGTTCCTACGAAGGGCCGTTCTTCACCACTTCAGGGGCTGTGGCCGAGTGCTTGTTTGACCGCAAATACGACAACATGAAGATTCGCAAGATGGTCAAGAAACTCGGCGGCAAGTACGCTCAGAGAGGTTTTGCCATCTTCGCGGGTCCAAAGGCGATGGACGACTGGAGCCACGGCGGCTGTTGGGGGGTGAGCACCAGCAAGTGGGGATCCAAGTCGAGCCGGATGGGGCAGTTCACCCTGGCCACGACTTTCTACGCCTATCTCCCTGATTTGGCTCGCAAGGTGGGTAAAGGGCTGAGCGGCGTCTTTGACTCGCTCGAGACTGCCCTCGATTCAACTGACGCGATGTTGGAGGACCTCGAGGAGGCGCTCGAGCAAGCGGTGAACGGAAGCGATGAAGACTCGACCGGCGCGTGATGCCTGCGACGGGAGCTTCCCTTGCGGTGTGGCCCGAAGTTGCCGCGGTGTTTGAACACACGCACCGCTGCCCCGCAGAGCCGGACACAAGTCGGTCTGCACTCGCCAACCAAGACAAGACCGCTTCCTGGGCGGCGACCTTTGGCGATCACGGTGTCTGAGCAGGTTCGCGCAAAGCGCTGGCCGGCCTTCCCCGTAGCACGAGCGCCCGACGGTAATCGTGCCAGTCAAGCCGCCCAGGCCACCCGGCGAACAGGTTCGCCAGGAACGTTCCCGCGAAGGTGGCTCCTCGCGGATTCGATGCACTTGCCGGTGCTGCGGCCGCTGCCCGTCACATCCAGTGCAACCACCGCCCGAAGCCCGGGCAGGCTGCCGTCCTCCGCGTCCGTGGCGGGATCACGTCTTGTTCGATGATCCTGCCGTGCATTTGAGTGCCAGCAGGGCCAGCAGCATGCATGGCAAGGGAGCGGCGCCCATTGCCCCGCAGGCGTTGAAGTGGGAGACCACGGTCACGATCCGGCGTTCCTCGTGGGTAATGGATGGATCGGGCCGGGCCGTGTCATCGTCGCAGGCATCGCCCATGCCGTCGCCGTCGGTATCCTCCTGGCCGGGGTTGGCGCTAGCCGGGCAGTTGTCGAGGCAGTCCAGGACGCCGTCCGCGTCTGGGTCGGCATCGGCGACCCCGCAGCCGCACGTGCCGGGGGCGGTCTTGAGTGGATCGTTGGGACAGCCGTCCAGGCAGTCGACGGTGCCATCCGCGTCGGAGTCCGTATCCGCAACCCCGCACCCGCAGATGCCCGCCGCAGTCTTGTTGGGGTCGCCCGGGCACGTATCGGCACAATCCGCAACCCCGTCAGCATCAGTATCTGTGTCCGCCACGCCGCAGCCGCAGGTGCCCGGTGCAGTCTTGGCGAGGTCATCCGGGCAATTGTCGACGCAATCCGACACGCCGTCGCCGTCGCCATCGGTTTCGGCCACGCCGCAACCGCAGGTCCCCGGCAACGTCTTCGTGGGATCGCGCGGGCAGGGGTCGCTACAGTCGGGGCTGCCGTCCCTGTCAGAATCGGTATCGGGCACGCCGCACCCGCACAGCCCGGGTGCGGCCTTGGCCACATCGTCCGGGCAGCCGTCGAGGCAATCCAGCACGCCGTCGCCGTCGCGATCCGTGTCGGGGATTCCGCAGCCGCATACGCCGGGTGCAGTCTTGGCGGGATCGCCCGGGCACTGGTCGACGCCCCCTCCGGGCGTGACCTGGATGCCGTCGACGCCGACCACGGTGACCTGGCCGTCGTCCGTACCGGTTCCGAGCAGGTCGAACTGTAGCCGGACGCGGGTGCCGGGAGCCAGCGTGGTGATTGTGGCCGTGACGGTGAACCAACCGTCTCGAATGGTTGAAGGAGTCCGAGTGACGATCAGCGGGTCGAAGTCGATGTTGCCCGGCGAGTCGTTGTAGAAGTAGTCGTTCACGCCGGCGGTATAGATGAGCGGGGCGAGCGTATCCGGATCGAGCAACCGGGCGGTGAAAGCGTCGGGCAGGGCGCTGCCTCCGACGAAATCGCCGGCGACGACCAGCACGTACTCGAACACCAGCGCGCCGGCGTCCTCGATCACGAAATCCTGATAGAGCGAGCTTGAGGCAACGGCCCCCGTCGTCCCGGCCTCATCGAGGACGGCCAACCCGCCCTGGCCGTCAGCGAGTGGGGTAACGATACTCCCCACCTTGACGATCCATCCGTTGAGTGCATCTTCAAAGCTGGGGTTGGTCACCTCCGCGTATGTTCCTGGGGCAAGCCCCAGACAGGATACCGCAGCCGCCCACACCACCGCGCCGCGTACCCGGCGGAGTCCTCTTTTCACAGTCCTCATGGCCACAAGCCTCCCCCCCATAGCAAGCCACTCCAGCGTCTTCTTCGATCTCACCGCATGGAGCCGGCCAAGGGTTGTCTCCGCGGCGACCCAGCATGAGCCGAGCGCCACCCCTTGGCCGCCCCCTCTCTGACGTGTCTTCAGACTTTCACCTCCTAATGATACCCCGAACAAGCGAAGATTTCAAGCAGAGCAGAACGGGAATCGGCCAGGCGTAGGGTTCTGGGCCGGGCCGAGGTCCGAGGGTGGTCGACGAAGGCGTGGACCTTGATCAGGGCGGTCATGCCTGGCGGGATTATCGGCCGTGACTTGGTCGTCGTGGTCCCGGGCGGCGCCGTTGATTCTCTGGCCGACGCCGCTCGGTCTGCCTGGCGTGTCGGTCCACCGGCTGAGCCTTGCCTGAACGCCTAGCCCAGATGGGGATGTAGCCGGGCACTCGCCGTTGGAGCGTTTTGACGCGTTCTGCGTTACCTGGATGGTCGTATGCTGGCCTTCGGCAGTTGGGCGGCTCTTGGCTCTGCCGAGTCCGGCCCTTCATTCGGCGGCAGCCGACGGGCGTTTGAAGAGAGGCCTGGCATCCGATTACGCG
The DNA here is from genome assembly GCA_018003015.1 of Phycisphaerae bacterium. Lineage (NCBI taxonomy): Bacteria > Pseudomonadati > Planctomycetota > Phycisphaerae > Phycisphaerae bacterium. The sequence continues at coordinate 23,574 of JAGNEZ010000040.1, forward strand.
GCTCGCGGGACTGGCGCGCTGATCGATTTGGCGTTCGAGGGCCGTCAGTTGAGGAGGAGTCCGGTCGCCGCTGGCTGCTTGGGGGTGGGCGGCTGGACTTGGCAGCCCACATCGGTCCGCGATAATGAAGCCGCCGGATATGCAGCTTCGGGGCGGATCATTGCTGATGGCGGCATCATCGGTTCTCGAGTGCGGGCTCGAAGGAGGTCTGACCACATGATGGGCGCGCAACTGACAACCGGGCTCAAGGGTCTGGACGGCGTTCTCAAAGCGCTGCTGCCCGGAGACAACATCGTTTGGCAAGTGGACTCGGTTGCCGACTATGCGCCGTTCGTCCGCCCGTGTGGCGAGGCGGCCCGCAAGAACGGCTCGAAGGTCATTTACTTTCGCTTTGCCGAGCACCCCCCGCTGCTCCCTGAGGATTCCGGTGCGGAAATCGTCCCCCTCGATCCTGGCGAAGGGTTCGAGCGGGTCATTCGCCAGATTCACAGCGTGATCAACCACACCCGCGACCAGGGCGTTTACATCTTCGATTGTCTTTCGGATCTGGCTGCCGACTGGTACAGCGATCGGATGCTGGGCAACTTCTTTCTGCTCATCTGTCCCTACGTCTACGACGTCGGGGGGCTGGCCTGTTTCGCGATGTTGCGCAACCATCATTCGTTTCATGCCTGCTCGACGATCATGTCGACGACGCAGATCATGATCGACACTTTCCGGTACAAGGGTTTTCTCTACCTCCATCCGCTGAAGGTGCAGCACCGGCACTCCCCCACCATGTACATGCTTCACGCCTGGAAGGGTGACGAGATGTCCCCAGTGATCGACAGCCCCACGATTGCCGAGATACTCACGTCTGTTCCCCAGGTCGGGTGGCTTGCGGCCCGGACGAGGCCGGACGTGTGGGACCGCACCTTCCTGCGTGCGGAGCATCTCCTGGAGCACATCAAGCAAGGCGACAGCGATCGCGATGAGCTCCAGGACCTGCTCAATCGTCTTCTTCCCATGTTGATTTCCCGCGATGAACGTGTGCTCGAACTGGCTCGGAAGCACTTCCGGATCGAGGATCTCATTCGTATCTGGAAGCGGACCATCGGCACCGGGCTGATCGGCGGCAAGTCGGTGGGCATGCTGCTGGCCCGGGCGATCCTCCGGCACAGTGATCCCCGCTGGGAGACTCTGTTGGAGAAGCACGACTCGTTTTTCATCGGCTCGGACGTGTTCTACACCTACCTGGTCCAGAACGGGTGCTGGTGGCTGCGTGAGAAGCAGCGTGACCCGAAGACACTCCTGGAGGGGGCGGAGGAGGTCCGCCGCCGGATTCTGACCGGCAGTTTCTCGGCGGTGATTCGTCGAGACTTCGCCGACATGCTCGACTATTTCGGCCAGAGCCCGATCATTGTCCGTTCGAGCAGCCTGCTCGAGGACGCCTTCGGCAACTCGTTCGCCGGCCAATATGAGAGCCTGTTCTGCGTCAACCAGGGTTCGCGCGAAGAGCGGCTCGAGGACTTCATCGCGGCGGTCAAGACCATCTACGCGAGCGCCATGGGCGAACGTGCCCTGCAGTACCGATTGCGGCGCGGCATGCTCGACGATGACGAGCAGATGTCGCTGCTCGTCCAGCGTGTGTCGGGGACGTTCTACCAGAACCTGTACTATCCCCAGGCCGCCGGGGTGGGGTTGTCATTCAACCCCTACGCGTGGGACGAGCAGATTGACCCGAAGGCCGGCGTCCTGCGTCTCGTCTTCGGGCTGGGCACCCGGGCCGTGGATCGAACGGACGACGACTACACGCGCGTGGTTGCCCTGAACGTGCCCAGCAAACGACCCGAAGCGGATATCGAGCAGATCCGCCGCTACACCCAGCACAAAGTGGATGTGCTCGACCGGCAGGGCAGCCAGCTGGTTTCGCGGGAGTTCCTGGACGTCATCAAGGACTGCCCGGGTTTGCCCTTGGACGTGTTCGCCTCGCGCGATCCGGAGGCCGAACGACTCGCCGTCGAGACCGGCAGGCGCGACCTTGTCCCCTACATGCTGACCTTCGAGAGGCTGCTCGAGACCAGCTCCTTCCCGGCGGATATGCGTCAGATGCTCGAGGTCCTCGAGGCGGCCTATGCCTGCCCGGTGGACACGGAGTTCACGGTCAACTTCCTCGACGAAGAGGACTACCGGATCAACCTGGTTCAGTGCCGCCCCCTGCACGTGGCAAATCCGGGCCGGGTCACGGCTCTTCCCCAGGTCATAGCCGAGAAGGACATCGTTTTCACCGCCCGCGGGGCCGTGGTCGGACAGAGCCGCGCCGAAGTGATCGATCGACTGATCTACGTCGTTCCCTCGGCTTACGGCGGTCTGCCAGTGAGTGAGCGGTATGCGGTCGCCCGGCTGATCGGTCGCCTGATGCGTCACCCGACGACCCAATCCAAGCCGAAGGTGATGCTACTGGGGCCGGGACGATGGGGAACCAAGATGCCCTCCCTGGGCATCCCGGTTTCCTACGCCGAGATCAGCGGCGTCTCGGTGCTGTGCGAAATCGTGGCCATGCACGAGGGTCTCGTTCCAGACGTCTCCCTGGGAACGCACTTCTTCAACGAGCTCATCGAAGCCGAGATTCTGTATCTGGCCCTGTTTCCCGGTCGGGAGGGCAACTCCATCAATGAGGCATTCCTGAAGGGCCTGCCCAACCGTCTCGAGGAGCTGACGCCCAACGCCGCTCAGCGCGTCGATCTGGTTCGGGTCATCGATGCCGCCGATCTGACCGACCACCAGGCGATCCACCTCAATGCGAACAACGTCAAGCAGGAAGTTGTGTGCTATCTCGCCCGGCCATGATCAACCGTCGCCGATTCCGGGCGGCGGACCAGCGGGCCGTGCGGGACCTCCGCCCGAGAGCGGAAGCGGCCCCGAGGCTGCCTGTTGGCCGTCCTCGGGGCCACCTTTGTCAGGCGGGTATTCGCCGGCTGCCGGCCGGTCTGGATGGCATGCGGTCAAGCCGCCTGGTCACACAAGACCGTGATCCAGCATTGCGTCGGCGACCTTGACGAAGCCGGCAATGTTGGCGCCGAGCACGTAGTTGGAGGGCGCGTCGTAGGTCTTGGCCGTCCCGGCGACTGCGGTGTGAATCGCCTTCATGATCTTGTGCAGTCGATCATCGACCTCTTCACGCGTCCAGGACAGATGGAGCGAATTCTGGGACATCTCCAGACCGGACACTGCGACTCCCCCCGCGTTCGCGGCCTTGCCCGGGCCATACATGATCTTGTTGCCGAGGAAGACCTCCACGCCCTCCGGGTCCGTCGGCATGTTAGCGCCTTCGCAGACGAGGATGCAGCCGTTTTTCACCAGCGTCTGGGCGTCGGTGCCGGTGACCTCGTTCTGGGTGGCCGACGGAAACGCACAATCGCACTTGATGCCCCACGGGCGAACGTGTTCCTGGTACTTGGCCCCCGCGAACTTCTCGGCATACTCCTTGATTCGGCCGCGGCGGATGTTCTTGAGTTCCATCACATAAGCGAGTTTCTCTTCGTTGATTCCGGCCGGATCGTGAATCGTGCCGTTCGAGTCGGACATGGACACGCACTTGGCACCGAGTTGATTCAGCTTTTCAACCGTGTATTGGGCGACGTTCCCCGAGCCCGACACCGTGCACACCTTGCCGGCGATGCTGTCGCCGCGGGTCTTGAGCATCTCTTCGGCGAAATAGACCGCGCCGTATCCCGTTGCCTCAGGCCGGATCAGAGAGCCGCCCCAATTGAGGCCTTTGCCGGTCAGCACGCCAGTGAACTCGTTGCGGATTCTCTTGTACTGGCCGAAGAGGAAGCCGATTTCGCGGCCGCCGACACCGATGTCTCCAGCAGGCACGTCGGTATTCGGGCCGATATGGCGACAGAGTTCGGTCATGAATGACTGACAGAAGCGCATCACTTCGGCATCGGACCTGCCTTTGGGGTCAAAGTCCGCACCGCCCTTGCCGCCGCCCATGGGAAGGGTCGTCAGCGAGTTCTTCAGGATCTGCTCGAAACCCAGGAACTTGAGGATGCTCAGGTTCACCGTGGGGTGGAAGCGGAGGCCGCCCTTGTAAGGACCGATCGCACTGTTGAACTCCACGCGGAAGCCGCGGTTCAACCTGACCTTGCCCTGATCGTCCATCCAGGGCACCCGGAAGAGAATGACCCGCTCCGGCTCGACAAAGCGTTCCAGAATCGCGTTTTTCTGATACCTGGGATTCCTTGCCAGGGCTTTCTCGAGCGACTCCAGGACTTCCCTGGCCGCCTGATGAAACTCCAGCTGGCCAGGGTGCTGCCTGACCAAGTCGTTCAGCACATCGGTTACGTACGACATATTGCCTTCCTCTTATAAGAGTTGATTCCCCCGGCCGACTGCACGCACATGATTCCGGCCGGTCCGGTCCCTGCCCGATCCGCCGAGCTTTGTGGACACGGGTATTCTCATAAGGTAAAGGTAATGATATAATTGGAAGCCCTGGGGACACAAGGTGCCCAGGAAGGCCAGAAACGCAGCTTTTGGGTCGAAAACGTGCGGTCTTATTCTCAGAATAAGGAATCACTTATTGTATGAACATACCGGCCTTCAAGTTGTTCTGCGATGTGGTTCGCTGCCGGAGTTTCTCGCGGGCCGCGGCCATGAACGGGATCAGTCAATCCGCAGCCAGCCAAAGTGTCAGCTGCCTTGAACGTGAGCTGGGGGTCCAGTTGATTGACCGCCAACGGAGGCCCATCATTCTCACCCACGAGGGCGAGATCTGCTACCAGGGGCTTTGCGAGATCCTGCGTCAGTTCGAGTTCATGAAAGCCGGGATGGAAGCTTCGCGTCATCTGGTGCAGGGAACCGTCCGGGTCGCGGCCATCTACTCGGTTGGGCTCTACGACATGAACTGGGCGATGCAGAAGTTCATGGCCGACTATCCCATGGCCAACATCCGCCTGGAATACCACCTTCCTGACAAGGTCTACGAAGCAGTCCAGAGTAACGAAGCTGATCTCGGCATTTTGTCCTATCCGGTGGAAAGCCGCGATCTGAACGTGATTCCGCTAAGGCAGGAGGAGATGGTGCTGGTCTGCCACCCGGACCATCACCTAGCGACGCGGCAAGTGGTCCAGCCCAGCCAGCTGAACGGGGAGGATTTCGTGAGCTTCGACCGGGAGCTGACCATTTCCCGCGAACTCGACCGCTACTTTCGCCAGAACCACATTTCCGTTCGCAAGGTCATGGTGTTCGACAACGTCGAGACCATCAAGCAGGCCGTGGAACTCGGCGTCGGCTTGAGCATTCTGCCCGAGCCAACGATCCGGCACGAGGTGAAGGTCGGATCGCTGGTCGCACTGCGGTTGGCGGGATGCGACCTCAAGCGTCCCATCGGCATCATTCATCTGCATCAAAAAGTCTTCACCCCGGCCCTGGTCAAGTTCGTCGAGATTCTGGGCGGCAAGCGCGACGCGGAGGAGGCGGCGTCTGCTGAGACCGGTTCATCTCCGCGCTCGAGGAAGTAGGCCGCCCTCCACGCCGGCAACGCCTTGATGGCGGACGGCGACGGCACGGACGAGGTGACGCCCGTGGACGGACGCCGGGTGGTCGTGGACAGAAGGCGAGCCCTGACGTCCAGGCCGACGCCGACGGGAGCGATGCCCGGAATGGCGGCTCTACCCAACAGCCGCCGCGTGCATTTTCTCGAGGAACTTGGGCACGCCAGTCTTGGGGTCTTCCTTGTCCTCGTACTCGAGGGCCACGTAGCCGTGGTATCCGGCTTCCCGAAGGACGGAGAAGATGCGAGGCACATCCGCCGGTCTGCGCTGACCGCCCTCAGACACCAGCGTCTTGACCTGCACGTTGATCGCCTTGGGTACGAGGGCGGCGATCTGGGCGTAGCCGTCGTCCTTGAAGTTGCCGGTGTCGAGATTGACCCCGAACCACGGGGACGGCACGTCCTTGACAATCCGGAGCACGTCGGCGGCTGTCTCGGTCAGATAGCCATGATTCTCGATGCCGAGGAAAACGCCCCTTGAACCCGCGTACTCGACCGCCTGCTTCATGGCCGCGATCATGCGCTTGTAGTCTTCTTCGCGCTGACCGCCGGCTTTTCCCGCGAACACCCGGATGTGGGGAGCACCCATCTCGACCGCGTTGTCCACCCACTGGCGAAGGTCGGCCAGCTGCTTGTCCAGGGCCGTCCCTAAAGGCAAGCAGAAGTTGTTGCCGACGGAGGTTCCGGAGACGGCCACCCCCTTGCGGAACGCCCGAGCCTTCAGCTCATGCATATAGGCGGGCCCAGCCTTGTAGATGTAGTAGGAGGTGAGCTCGGTCGCGTCGAGCCGCAAGTCGGCGCACAGGTCGATGAACTGCTCGATGGTCATCGTGGCCTTGTCCGCTCCGCCGCCGAGGACATTACGATAGGAGTAGGCCGCCATCGACAACCGGAGGCGATATCCGCTCCTGGTTGACTCGGCTCGAGCTCCGGCCGAAGGAGCCAGAAACGTACCCGCGGCCAGGGCGGCGCCGCCACCTAGGAATCCCCTTCTTGTGGAAGAAGCTGTCATCGCGATCGTCTCCATAGAGGAAGTTGGTTTTCGTCTCTACCGTGGCGGCGAACCCCCGCGACCACGGCCTGAGGCCTGATTATACGAGAGCGCCCTGGGCGAGGACAGGATGCCCCGGGATCCTGCCCATGCCCCCCCGATGTTGGGACGCACCCAGGTGTCGGGCGTGCCTCCTCGCATTACCATGGCTTGTACAACACAATTGTCACTGTAAACAGCGTTGCATCCGTACGGCCTAGGGCACCTTTCTCGGTCGGACCTGACGGGAGGGTGTTGACCTTTGGCGGCGATCGCACGATAATAATACTGGACGACCGGTATTGAGTCGCTGCCGGTTTCCGAGGCGCCAATCGGGCTCATTGGCCAACCCGTGACGGCAGCGCGAGGCGAGCGGTGTGTCCGCCTCAGGAGCGCGCCATGGCCAAGTACCATCATGCCGCCCTGGCCGAACTGGCCCACCAGTTGAGGCTATCGCCGTTGCGTTTGCGGCTTCGGCAGCTAGACGCGGCCCAGTTCCTGGCCGATCTCGTAGAGCCCGACAAGTCATACCCTTACGAGTTCGTCTGCCACCAGATCACCGGGTATCGTCCCAAGAGCGACATCCAACCCAAGCCCTTGTCCGGCCGGACGCTGGTCGAGGATCTGATCCAGTTGGTGGAGGATCTGAGCGCGGCCAGCCCGATGCCGGTTGGGCTGATGGGCACATGGTGGACCACCGAGGAGCTGGCGACTCGGCTCAAAGTGTCCACCAAGACCATCTGTCGTTGGCGCCGTCGGGGGCTGCCCGGATGCAAGTTGCGTTACCCGGACAACACGATCCGCCTGGCGTTCAGTGAGCCGTGCATCCGCCGATTCGTGGCCAAGCACATCGACACGGTCAAACGGGGAGCGGCATTCAGCCAGCTCAGCGCCACAGAGAAGCAGCAGATTGTCGCCGCAGCCCGCGAGGTTCTCGCCGAGCGGCGTGTACGGCTGCACGAATTGTCGCAGATCATTTCCGCCAAGGTCGGCCGCGCGGTCGAGACCGTGCGCTACACGCTGCGGCGTCACGATGAAGCTCACCCCGAGGACCCGATTTTTGGCAAGGACCATCAGCCGGTCATTCAGCCGGAGTTGCAGGCCATCTACGACCAGGTGCTTTCCGGGAAGCAGCCCGGCGAGGTGGGAAAGAGGTTCGGCAAGCCGGTCAAGGTGATCCAGGCGATTGTCCGCGAGGTTCGTGCCCGGCAGCTGAAGGCTCGGGAGATCCAGTACATCTACCATCAGGAGTTCGAGGCTCCCGGAGCAGAAGAGGTTATTCTGGCGAGTGCCCAGGCTCCCGTTCTCGATCAATCCGTTCCCCGCCCGCCGAGCGATCTGCCCCCGTACTTGCAGGAGCTGTATCGTTCGCCCCTGCTCAGCGCCGAGCAGGAACGCGCTCTGTTCCGGAAGTACAACTACCTGAAGTTCAAGGCCGACCGGATGCGGGTGGCAATCGATCCGCTCGACGCCAGTGACGCCCAACTTGAAGCCGTTGAGGCGGTCCTGGCAGATGCCGATCGCCTGCGGAACGAGATTCTGCAAGCGAACCTGAGACTGGTTGTGAGCATCGCCCGCCGGCACGTTGGCCGGTCGCCCTACTTCTTCGAGATCGTCAGTGACGGCAACCTGGCCTTGATGCGAGCGGTGGAGAAGTTCGACTATGCCCGGGGCTTCAAGTTCAGCACCTATGCCTCGTGGGCGATCATGCGCAACTACGCCCGGTCCATTCCCGAGCAGATGTACGAGGCGGCTCGACTGGTGACCGGCAACGACGAGTTGCTGGCGATCAAGCCCTCGCGCGAACCCGAAGCGGCCAGCGATTCGGTTCTGGACGGCGTCCGGCATCTGATCCAGAAGGGGCTCAGCCTGCTCAGCTCGCGAGAGCGGGAAGTAGTCGTCCGGCACTATGGGCTCGACAACGATGGGCAGGGCATGACGCTCGACCAGATCGGGCAGGCCATCGGCGTCACCAAGGAGCGCGTGCGTCAGATCGAGCGTAAGGCGATCAAGAAGCTCCAGCTCGGGCTCGCCGAGCACGAGGCCGAACTCGTGCCGGACTAGGATCGGCGCGCCCCGGGGAGACCCGTCATACCGGTCCCCCACCGCAAACCAAGCCTCGGATGACCGCAACATACTGCCGCTAGGCACCGGCCGGACGTTCTCTTGACCTCAGCGCCACGCGTGCGATAATCCTGCACCGGTCGAGACTTGGCAAGACGGCATTGCACCTGATGTCAACTGCTCAGCGGACAGGATTTCGATGAAAGTCACGTGCCCCAAATGTCAGAAGGTTCTCCAGGCTCCCGACGGATGGGCCGGGAAGACGGTCAAATGCCCGGGATGCAAGGATCCCATCAAGCTGCCGCAGCCCGACAGTGGAGGCGACGCCGGAGGTATCGATCTGGGCTCACTCAAGACATTCGAAGCGGTCGGCCAAGTCATCGTTCCCGATCAGAAGGCCAAGCCGATGACCCTGAAGCAGGCCCAGCAGGCCGCCGTTGCTGCGGCGGCTGAAGCCGAGGCTGCCAAGGTTGATCCGGCCAAGCACGACCCCAATGTCCGCACGTGCCCGAAGTGCAAGCAGAAGGTGAAGTGCGCGGACCTGTACAGCGAAGTCATGTGCCGTCACTGCGGAACCGGGATTCCGGGCCTCATGCTGACACCCGGTCAGCAGGCCAAGTACTCTGGTTCGATGGCCGACCGCATTGGCTCCTCGGTCACCTTCTACTCCGGCTTCAGCAGTGCGGCCACCTACCCCCTTCCGGCGTTAGGCTCGATCGGCGCCGGCATGGCGATCGCCCTGGCGACCATTGTGGTGCCGGTCGGCGTCGTTCTTGCGTTCATCGCCAGTTCAAGCCTCAACCCGGCAAGCCGCAAACCCGGCGAGGAGATCGACTACGGCTGGGTGGGCATCGCCATTTCGACGGCGCTGGTAGTTCAGGGCATCTACTTCGGTTCGGTCTGCTATTACATGCTCATCGACGCCATCCGGACCACGAAGTCCGGGGCTGAAGCCCCGCCGAACCTGACCTGGAACATCATCAACCTGGGAGCCGCGCTTGGAGGCTATGGTGCCCTTCTGGGCATGTATCTCCTCACCGCGGTTCTTCTGGTCACAGCGGTGAAGGGCTTCCCGGGCAGGATCAGCGACTTTGCGGCCCTGGGTCAACCCGTCCCGCTCATCATCCTGGCCCTGATGACCTTCGGTGTTCCGATGAACCTGATCGGGTTGTCCAGCAGCCAGGCGATGGATGGCCTGAATCCCGTCAAGGTTGGCAAGTCCATCCTCAACACCCACGGCAATTATGCGTTCCTGTTTCTGGTCACCCTGTTGTACCTGGGGATCTTCATTGGCATCATGGCCGCGGTGCTCAATTGGGCCTGGCCGATGATCATGAGCGTCTGCACCACGGGCATCGCCTCCGGCGTGGTCAACGCCCTCCTGGGGGTGGTCGCCTGGACGGTGGTGATCGGTTTTGGCTTTTACTTCGCCTGCTCGATCGGTCGAGTGCTCGGCCTGTTCTGCCGAACGTACAAAGAGAAGCTCCAATTCGAACTCTGACCAATTCCTTCATCCGCTTCCGGCCAGACGGCCGATACACCAATGGCGTGTCGGGCATCTGCCCCAACAGGTTGGTCCGCGCCGGCAGTTCGGCTAGAATGGGCAAACCAAGGCGCGGGGAGCGGAGGCGGAGATGCTCCCAACGAAACCAAGCTCCTTGAAGTGGAGATCGCATGAGAAGCCTTTGTAGGATAGTCCCGCTGCTTTCCGCGGGGGCGATGCTCGCCCAGAGCGGGTGTGCCATTCCGCAACCCCCCGGCCGCGGCAGGCAGATGCAGCTTGTGGAGTCCGAGACCAAGACGACCTACTGGCTGTATCTGCCCGAGGACTACGTCAAGAACAACGGCCAGCACCCGAAGGGCGAGCGATGGCCCATGGTCCTCACGCTGCACGGTCTGCGCCCGTACGACAGCGGCGCCATGCAGAACAAGGAATGGCAGGAAGAAGCGGATCGCTACGGCTTCGTCATCCTGGCGCCGGACCTCCGGACGTGCGACAGCCTGACGATGCAGTTTCCCCTGCGCGACCCCACCCTGCCCTACGTCAAACAGGACGAGCAAGCTATTCTGGCGATCATGGATGACGTCTGCCGTCGCACCAACGCCGATCCGACTCGCGTCCTGGTCACGAGTTTCTCATCGGGCGGTTATCTTGCCCATTTCGTGACCAACCAGCACCCGGAGCGATTCACGGTTCTAGCGGTCAGAGGATCCAACTTCAACAGGAGCCTGCTGTCGCCTGCTCAGCTCTCCAAGTATCGGAACATGCCCATCGGCATTTTCTTCGGCCAGAACGACCTGGGGGTCTGCCGGACTGAGAGCCTGGAGGCGATCGACTGGTATCGCCAGCATCACTTTCATGTCGAAGGCAAGATGGTCAAAGACCTGGGCCATGAACGAAGGCCGCAAGTCGCTGCCGCCTTCTTTGCCCGGGCGATCGGAGCCTCACCCAAGAGCCCGCCCGATCTGGGCAGTATGGTTGTCATGGACATCCCCGGGCACGAGGCTGCGGCGGCACCTGCCCGGCCGGTGCCCAAACCGATTCTGCCGACGACGCCGCCCCCCGAACCAGCCGCCTCGACAACACTGTCCTCGGAGGCATCAAGCCGGAAAGCCAAACCGCCCATTCGCGAGAAGTCGACCTCCGGGAGTGAGCTTCTCTTCAGCGGCTCCAGCTCGGCAACCGGCGGCACGATCTCGAAGCCGCCCGCGCAGGTCGAGCCTGCCAGACCGACCGCCCGGGCGTTGCCGTCGGCCAACACGAACTCAGGGAATGCGGCCACGCCGAAACGCCCCATCCGGCAACCGTACGACAACAGCGCTGGCGGAGGGGTGCCCGCACGACCCGAGAAGCCGGTCCTGCCAACCTCAGCCCCAGGTCGCGAGCAGGAGCCGGATCGTTACTCACCGGCGGCGATCCAAGTGCGCGGCGACGCGGTCGGACATGCCCCCTTCCGGGTTAGCCTCAGTGCGATCGTGCCCGCTGCCATGCGAGAGGGAGCCAGCATCCTCTGGACTGACAACGGGGTGCCGGTGGGCGACAACACCTTCGAGGCTCACGTCGTGCTCCGGCAGCCGGGGACCCACCACATCGCTGCCCACATCGCCACCGCCGACGACCGCCGAATCACCGCCCAGCGAACCATTCAGGTCTTGCCTCCCGCTACCCAGCCTGCGCGCTTGTAACCCTCCCGGCAGACCCGGAACGTCCGCTCGGGTTGACATGATCGAGGCGCTTGCCTGCATACGTGCCTTGGGTAAAGTCTGCCCGGGTGGGCCTTCATCCCGGTCGAGGCTGCATCGAAGGCATCACCTGGGGACCGGGCGAGGGGCAGAACCCCAAGGGCCCGTCTCTGCACGATCCTGACCCTGGCGGCCGCGGCAAAACCGGCTTCAGCCTGCGGCAAAGGGCCGTCTCTGCACCGCACCTCTGCAACCCCTGGCGATGGGGAGCGTAGTAGGGACAGGAGAGGAGCGGCCCAGAAGGGTTGCCCTGACCTGAAGCCATTGCGGATAATGAAGTTGTGACATCTCCCATCCGACTGACAGGAGGACGGATTGGCCGTCGTCTATAAGGGTAGACATGCAACGGCCGATCGCGATCAGAACCATGCAGGCCAGCGAGGCGGGCTGTGACCCGGAGATTCCGGTGATCGAGGCCATCCGGCAGGGTGACCCGCACGCCATGAGCGAGTTCGTGCAGCGGCACGAGCGCTGGGTACGCGGCGTGGTCTTCGGGATCACGGGGCGTATGGATGAAGTGGACGACGTCGCCCAGCGGGTCTGGATGCAGGTCTGGCGTGAAGCCCGAAATCTGACTGACGGCACGCGTTGGCGGAGTTGGCTGTATCGGATTGCCCGGAACGCCGCCATGGACACCGGTCGGTCGCGGCGGCGAAGCCAACGACTTGCAGAGACCCTGGAGCTGGGCCGGCCGGAGCGAACCGAGGCTCCTCCGGATGCGGCGCTGTCAAGCCGGGAGCAGGAAGCTCGGATGCTGGGAGCGATTGCGGCTCTGCCGCCCCTGTATCGCGAGCCGTTTGTGCTCAAGCATCTGGAGGAATGGAGCTACCAGGAGATCGCCGAGTTGCTCGGCATGCCGGTCGACACGGTCGAGACCCGGCTGGTGCGTGCCAGGCGATTGCTACGGGAGCAGCTGAGGATGAAGTGACGAGTCATGGGTTATGGTCGGGGCAGTGAATTCAGAGTGCCGGGAGGCTGAGCGGGGAGAGTTCCCGGCCCCCGAGCGAGCGGGATGAAAGGAATGGCTGGACGGCGACTGCCGGCTGCGTAGCGCTGAGTGCTCACAGATGATCGACGAACGACTGGAACGACTGATCAATCGTAAGCTTGACGGCGAACTGAGCGAGGCTGAGTCGCTGGAACTGGACAAGCTGCTGATCCGCTCCCCGGAAGGACGAGCGATGCTGGAGGAGCAGGGAAGGCTCGACCGTCTTGCCGGCGTTTCTTTGCGGGCCGCCCTCGGTGGTGATCTGGCCGGACGGAGCGTATGTCGCCGAAGCCCGCTGGAGTGGCCGTCGCGATCAACTCGCCGCGAGCATCTGTGGTACGGGGGCATCGGCCTGGCCGCCGGGTTCCTGCTGGCTCTCCTGGTGAGTTCGCTGGTCATGCCCTTGCGGAGCGGAAACCACGAGGAGGCCCTGCCGCCGATCGCCGACAGCGGGCTAAACCGTGATACCGGCCCGGTCTTCGCAGACAAGGGGCAGAACAGGGAGTTGCCCCCGAGTCTACGGGACATCACAGGCCCGTGGGATGATGTCCCGGGCCAGGTCTTCGGTGTCTATGACGATAACAGTCGTAGCCTCTATCTGCTGGAAATGAGCGGGGCGCCGGCCAGAGTAACGCCCGCCCACATCGACTATTGAGGAGAACACCCATGCGATTCCTGACTGCATTCGCGTTCCTGATCGCCGTGAGGGGGATCCTGCCAGCCGCCGCGCTGGGGCAGTTCGTGCAACCGCTTCCGCCAGGGCCGCTGCTGTCGCCCCCGAGCGTGACGCCGGTGCCCGTCGTCCCGCTGTTTCCCGGACAGATGCGGCCGGACACCCAACTGCCGTACCTGAGGATCGAAGACCGAGTTGAGGAAAGCCCCGTCTGGCTGGGTCTACAGCTCAGTCCGGTTCCGCTGCCGCTGGCGGCACATCTCCAACTCGACGCGAACGGGCTGATGGTGAGGAATGTATTCCGCGACAGCCCGGCGGATCAAGCCGGCATCGAGCAATTCGACGTCATCACCGAAGTCAATGGCCACCGAGTATCAGGCGATGTCTGGGCATTCATCGAGCGGTTGGCCGATCGGAAACCGGGCGATCCCGTCGAGCTGAGCGTGGTGCACAAGGGTCAAGCCAGAACCATGCAGGTCAAGCTGGCGGATCGGCCCAAGGACCCGGCCAGACTCAAACCGAAGTATGACGAGTTCTTCGAAGGGCCGCCTATCGGTCCGCCGGACATGCGCGGTCGCATCCTCCGGCCCGGCCCTGATGGCTGGATTCTCGAGGATCTCGGTCCGCTGCCGAAGATGAAGGAGCTGCCCAATCAGCTTCGCATGTACATCGAGGCGCTGACCAAGGATGGCGACAGCCAGACGACCGAAGGCCGACGGGTAGACAAGCAGGGCCAGGTGCTTCACGTGCTGCGCAAGGAAGACGGCTCGGTCGAAGTCAAGCGGTACCGACAGGCCGACGGCGAGGGCCATGCCGAACCCAAGCGCTATGCCAACATGGAGGAACTCCGCAAAGGCGACCGCGAGGCCTTTGATCTGCTCAACTCCGCCCAGCGCGAGCACCGGGTTCTTAAGGGGCCGGGGGCATTCGAATCTCGCGAGGCCTGGGACGATTGGCTCCGCAAGCACGGTGACAAGCTCAAGGAATTCGAGCACCGCATGAGGGAGTCCGTTCCGGACAAGGAATGGGGCAAACGCTGGGATGAATGGAACGAGCGCTTCTTCCAGGGACCCCTCAAGCGATTCAAGCACCTGCCGGCGGAGTCTCCGGAGGACGGGGCCAAGGGCGTTCCGGCACCGCGCGTCCGGTTCGAGCTCCAGGGCGACGGGAAAGTCGTTGTTCACGTCCGCGAGGGCGATGCCGAATTGACCCGGACGTTCGACTCCGAACAAGCTCTGAAGGAGAAGGCTCCCCAGCTCTATGAACGCTACCAGGAGATGACCAAGCAGCTTCAGTAATCAGTCGAGTTTGCGGCAACGTGGGCCGGGCCGGGTGGAGCCGATGCTCCTGCCCGGCCCGGGTCTTATGCCGCCGGAGCCGCGGGTCTCGTCTCGGCCGTGCCCCGATTTGACGACTTCGGCCTGCCGACTACACTTCTCCTGCCCGGATAGAGACGAGTGATCCCTGCTCTTCCCGACTGCGGCGGTACGCGGGAGAGCGGCTGGCCGGAGTATCGTTCCATGCTTCGCACTGTCATGATCGTTGCCGTCGTTGCGTTTATCGCGGCCGTTGCTCCGACAGAAGCAGCCACTCCATCGACCAGTCCGTCGCTGGGCCCGGATCCGGCCTCCACCGGCGGCGATTGGCCGATGTGGGGAGGAAGACCCGACCGCAACATGGTATCGGAACAGCGCGGCCTCCCCACCGAGTGGGACGTCGCCAGCGGCAAGAACATCAAGTGGAAAGCCGCCTTGGGCAACCGGAGCTTCGGCAATCCGGTCGTCAGCGGCGGCAGGATCTTCATCGGCACGAACAACGGCGTGCCCCGAGATCCGAAGGTGACCGGTGACAAGGGTGTCCTGATGTGCTTCGCCGAGGCAGATGGGCGGTTTCTCTGGCAAGCCGTCTACGACAAGCTGGCCCCCACCCAAAAGCACGATTGGCCCGAGATCGGGCTGTGCTCGACACCCTGCGTGGTCGGCAACCGCGTGTACTTCGTCAGCAACAACTGCCAGCTGGTATGCGCCGACGTCGAGGGTTTTGCCAACGGGGCCAATGACGGACCCTTCAAGGAGGAGGAACTCACCGGGCCGCAGGATGCCGACATCCTCTGGCGGCTGGACATGGGCAAGGAATTGGGTGTCGTGCCGTTATACGCTTCCGCGTCCGGCCCGCTGGTCATCGGCGACCTGGTCTACGTCGTGACCGGCAACGGCAACAGTGACGATTCGACGAAAGTGCCGGCCCCCGAAGCCCCCAGCTTCCTGGCCGTGGACCGTCATGCCGGTAAAGTGGTCTGGAAGGACAACTCGCCGGGCGAGAAGATCATCGGCGGCCAATGGTCGTGTGCGACCTCGGGTACGGCTGGCGGCCGGAACCAGGTCGTGTTTCCCGGCGGTGATGCCTGGGTCTACGCCCTCGAGCCCGCCACCGGCAAGCTGATCTGGAAGTTCAATTGCAGACCGGCAACGGGCAAGGACGGCGGCGACGAGGAGAATGATCCCAATACGCTGATCTCCACCCCGGTGTGGCATGACGGCAAGGTGTTCATCGGCATTGGCCAGTCACCCGAACTCGGTGGCGGCCCGGGCGCGATGTGGGCCATCGATGCCGGCAAAACGGGTGACGTGAGCCAGTCTGCCATTGTCTGGCAGTTGAACGGCGATGACATCGGTCGGACCGGCTCGACAGCGGCCATTCGTGATGGCCTGCTCTACCTGGCCGAGTGCGACGGCTACCTCAACTGCCTCGACGTCACCACCGGCAAGCGGATCTGGCGGCACGACCTCAAGGCCACGATGTGGGCCTCCCCGCTGGTAGCGGACGGCAAGGTCTACATCACGAATGAAGACGGCGACACGTTCGTTTTCAGGCATGGCCGCGAGGATCAACTCCTGGCGACCAACAAGATGAAAGACACCGTCTATGCGACGGCCGTCGCGGCCAACGGCACGCTCTACCTGGCAACCCGCAGCAGCCTCTACGCAATCGCCAACCGGGCCACGGCAACATCACCCGACAGTGCCCCTGCATCCCCGAGTTCCCGCCCTGCAACTACTCGTCCGGGAGAACCAGCCCAGGCGGCAACCCAGCCACAGGCGGCCACCCACCCGACTGGGAGCGTCAACGACTGGCCCATGTTCCGAGGCAATCCGGCGTTGACCGGCGTGGCCACAACCAACCTTCCCGAGAAACTCGCAGTCCGATGGAAATTCACCGCGCCCGAGGCGGTTGAATCCACCGCCGCCATCGCCGGCCAGACGGCCTGCTTCGGCTGCGGCGACGGATTTCTTTACGCCCTGCATCTGGCCGACGGTTCGATCCGCTGGAAGTACGAGGCCAAGGCGCCGATCCGTTCATCACCTTTGGTGCTCGGCAACGCGGTGTACTTCGGCGACGACGACGGTGTCTTTCATGCGGTCGACTTCCGCAGCGGTGCCAGATTGTGGACCTTCAAGACCGATGGCGAGATCATCTCCTCGGCTAACTTCGCCGAGGATAGGCTGCTTTTCGGATCCTACGACGCCTTTCTCTACTGTCTCTCGATCGCTGACGGCAAGTTACTGTGGAAAGCGGAAACCCAGGACCGCGTCCACGGCACTCCAGGCATCTCCGGCGATCGGGTGCTGGCGGCCTGCTGCGACGAGAAGCTCCATGTCTTCAGCCTCGGGGACGGCAAGGAGGTTGCCAGGGTCGGAATGGGCTCCTACTCCGGAGCAGCGGCAGCCTTACGAGGGAGATGCGTGTACGTGGGCACTTTCAGCAACCAAGTGGCCGCCATCGACTGGACCGCCGACAAGGTGGTTTGGCGGTACGAGCCCAAGGAGAGTCAGTTTCCCTTCTTCGGATCGGCCGCCGTGACCGAGGACTTGGTCATTATTGGCGGGCGGGACAAAGCCCTGCATGCCATCGACCGGTCGACCGGTGAACGTCGGTGGATCTTCGCCACCAAGGATGCAATCGACGGCTCGCCGGTGGTGGCGGGAAAGCGTGTTTTCATCGGCTCCGGCGATGGATGCCTGTACGCCCTGGCCTTGGCCGACGGCAAGGAACTTTGGCGATACGAGGCCGGCTCGCCCTTCGTTGCATCGCCTGCGGTGGGCAACGAATGCCTGGTCATCGCTGCCCAGGACGGCTTGGTTCTGTGCTTCTCCGCGAAGTCGTAAACCCAGCTCTGGCCTGCAACTGAAACGCCTGGAAGAAATGGTCGATAACTTCCTGGCGTTCTCGTCGTTTTCTGCAGCCGGGATAAGCAAGGAGCCATCGATGTGTGGGATCGTGGGTTACATTGGACACCAACGGGCCCTGCCGATCCTGATTGAGGGTCTAAAACGCTTAGAATACAGAGGTTACGATTCATCCGGCGTAGCCATGCTCCAGGACGGGAAGATCGGCATCACCCGTGCTGTTGGGCGAATCAGCAACCTCGAAGCCCGGCTTGGCCTGGGTGGCACTGAGACGGATTACCGTCAGCACGTTTCTACGACAGGAATTGCGCACACCCGCTGGGCCACGCACGGCGGCCCCACTGAGAAGAACGCCCACCCGCACCTGTCCTGGGACGGCAGGATCGCCGTCGTCCACAACGGCATAATCGAGAACTACCGGGCTCTGTCGACCTTCCTCGAACGCCATGGCGTCCGCTGCGTCAGCGAAACAGACACGGAGGTTCTGGCTCATCTCATTGGGCACTGTTATCGGGACAATCTCGAGCAGGCGGTGCGTGACGCCCTTCACGAGGTCCAGGGCACCTACGGCATCGCGGTGGTCTGTGCGAATGAACCGGGCACGATCGTCGCGGCCCGCAAGGGCAGTCCGCTGATCATTGGCGTTGGGAACGGCGAGTATCTTGTCGCCTCCGATGCCTCGGCCATCGTCAAGCACACCACCCAGGTCGTGTACCTCTCCGACGGGGAGATGGCCACCGTCACCAGCAGTGGCTTCCACACCACGACGCTGGATGCCGTGCCGGTCACCAAGGATCTTCACGAGGTCGAGTTCTCGCTCGAGGAGATCGAACTGGCCGGTCATGAGCACTTCATGGCCAAGGAAATCTTCGAGCAGTCGCACTCGCTGGCGACGACGCTGCGCGGCCGTTTGGACACCCGCGAGGGGCAGATCATCCTGGGAGGCATCGCCAACCACGCCCGTGACCTGGCCCGGGCCAAGCGGATCATCTTCACCGCCCAGGGCACCGCCTGGCACGCGGGCATCGTCGGCGAGTATATGTTCGAGGACATTGCCAAGATCCCCGCAGAAGTCGAGTATGCCAGCGAGTTCCGCTATCGCAACCCGCTGGTCGACTTCGGGACGGTGGTCATCGCGATCAGCCAGTCCGGCGAAACAGCCGACACCCTGGCTGCCGTCCGGGAGGCGAAGGTCAAGGGTGCCCTGTGTCTGGGCGTGGTCAACGCGGTTGGCAGCACCATCGCCCGTGAATCCGATGCTGGCGTGTACCTCCACTGCGGGCCCGAAATCGGCGTCGCCAGCACCAAGGCTTTCACCTCACAGATCGCCGTCCTCGCCATGATGGCGATCCAGCTCGGCCGACGGCGTTTCCTCTCCCAGGAGGACGCCCACAAGCTGGTCAACGCCCTGGACCGGATTCCGGACCAGGTTGCCCAGGTCGTCGAGCAGTCCGACGCCATCCGCGCCGCAGTCGAATCCGTGGTCGACCGCGAGAACTGGCTGTTCCTCGGCCGGGGCTACAACTATCCAATCGCCCTGGAAGGTGCCCTCAAACTGAAGGAAATCAGCTACATTCACGCCGAAGGCATGCCCGCCGCGGAGATGAAGCACGGCCCGATCGCTCTGATCAACGAAGGCATGCCTGTGGTGTTCATCGCCACGCGGGGCCATCAGTACGACAAGGTGCTCAGCAACATCGAGGAAGTCCGGAGCCGTGGCGGACGGATTATCGCCGTAGCCACGCAAGGGGATGCCGAGATCACGGCCAAGGCCGAACATGTATTCTACGTTCCCAACGTTCCCGAGCCGCTCCAGCCGCTGCTCACCGTTGTGCCACTGCAGCTTCTGGCATACCATGCGGCCGTGCTTCGCGGCTGCAACGTTGACAAGCCACGGAACCTGGCCAAGAGCGTCACCGTGGAATGAGCAACGCAAGCGGACGGCGCTCGCCGGGCGGTGCCGGCGTTCGTCGCGATGCTGAATGACCGCTGAAAGCTGAGTGTTGTCCCATGCCCGAGATCCTGGTCAACGACCGGCCGTATCCTTCACCCGCAAGCGGTGTCAAGACTGTGGCCGAGCTGGCCACCGAAGTCTGCCAGGCCGAAACCGCCAGCCCTCGAATGGTCGTCTCGCTCCGATGCGACGGGCAGGATGTCGAGAATGAACGGATCGAGAAGGTCCTCGCCTCCGCCGTCGAGCAGTACCAGAAGATCGAGATGCTGACCCAGCCGATCAAGGCGGTGGTCAAAGCCACGCTGGATCAGGCGGTGAATCTCCTGGAGGAAGCGACGACAACCCGGCGGCGGGCCGCGGACCTGCTCGACGCGGGGCAGCAGGAAGAGGCTCTTCAAAGCCTGCAGCGGTTCTTCGAGCACTGGCGCCAGATTCAGGAGACCATGCTGCTCTGTGCCCGGTCACTGGAGATCGACCTGGCCACCGTCCGGGTGAACAACCGCAGCTTTCTCGAGGTCTTCGAGCCGATCCGCGACAGCCTGACCGCGCTGCGCGACGGCATGTTGAACCGTGACTTCGTGGTCGTCTGCGACACACTTCGATACGAGCTCGAGGAGCCACTCAGCAATTGGGCGGCGATGCTCTCCTATCTTCGCGACCAGACGAAGTGATGCTCGGTGTGGCCGCTTTCTCCCCGGGCCACCTCCCGGCACAGATACCCGGATGCCCGGCGACGGAGTCGAAGCCGAACGCCGAGGGCGGAGCTGCTGCGGGGAATCGCTCGCTCATGGCAAACGGAGGCCCCTGAAGATAAGATCCCGCCATGGTCATCGAGGCGGAGAGGCTGAACGTGCGGCGTCTTGGAAGGCACGTGCTGCGCGACGTCTCTCTGCGGATCGATGATGGCGAATGCGTCTCGATCATCGGTCCCAACGGAGCGGGCAAGTCCACGCTGATGAGCGCCCTCCTCGGACTTGTTCCCGCGGACAGTGGAGTCGTTCGGGTAGACGGGTCGGAGATGCACCGTCTGCCTCGGCGCCAACTGGCTCGCTTGATCGCCTATGTTCCCCAGGTTCACGATGGTTACCTGGGGTTCCGTGTCCGCGATGTTGTGGAGTCCGGGCGTTATGCCCATCTCGATCCTCTGGAACCGCTGAAGGACCAAGACCGCGCGGCGGTGGCCGCGGCCGTTGATGCTTGCCGGATCGGCGAGCTGCTCGAGCGTGAGGTGGAGACGTTGTCGGGTGGCGAGCGGCAGAAGACCTGGATCGCGGCCGCCCTGGCCCAGCAGTCCCCGGCCCTGTTTCTGGACGAGCCCACCAACGCCCTGGACCCTGCTCATCAGGTTGAACTGATCCGCATCATGCGTGACCACCACCGTGCCGGCGGTACGCTCCTGGTCATCTGCCACGACCTCAACCTGCCCCTGGTGCTCGGCGGCCGGGTCATCGCCCTGCGCCGGGGCGCGGTCTTCTTTGACCAGCCGGTGAAGGCCTTGCAGGACACCGGGCTGCTGGAGCAGTTGTACGGCGCCCAGTTTGTCCTGCACCGGGGTGCCAACGGACACTCAGTATCGATTCACCTGGAGATGGAACCGCATTGATGCCACCTCGTCCGCGACGGCTTTACCTGACTTTCGGATGTGTCTGGCTGGCGGTGGCCGCGGCCTCGCTGCTGATTGGCACGACCGGCACGTCGTTGGCAGTCTACTGGCATCAGGCATCGGGTGCGGCCGATCCGCTCATGGAGACCCTCCGGCAGTTGAGTGCGCTGGCCCTACCCAGGCTGTTGATGGGCATGCTGGCCGGCGGTTCGCTGGCGGTGGCCGGGGCGATGTTCCAGTCTCTGTTCCGCAACCCGCTGGCCTCACCGTACACGCTGGGGGTGTCGAGCGGCGCGTCGCTGGGCGCGGCCCTGGCGATCATGGCGGTGGGCGGGGGGCTGTGGCACGGGGTACCGATGGTGAGCGTGATGGCGTTTCTCGGCGCCTTGATCTGCGTCGGCATTGTGTATGGGATTGCACGGGTGCGGCCGGGGCAGGCGACAGGCACGCTGTTGCTCGCCGGACTGACCCTGGGCTTCATCAGCTCGGCCCTGATCGTGCTGGTCATGTTCCTGGCGGAGATCCGGGATTCGGATCAGATCCTGCGGTGGATGATGGGCTCGCTGGAGATGGTGGGGATGTCGCCGGTGTACGAGTCGCTGGCCCTGGCGGCCCTGGCGGGCGGCGTGGCCACGTATCTGCACCGGGATCTGGACTTGCTGATGATGGGCGAGGTGATGGCCGCCAGCCGGGGCGTGGCCGTGCGGCATTCCCGACGACTGATCTACTTCTCGGCGTCGCTGCTCACCGCCGGCGTCGTGGCTCACGTCGGGCCGATCGGCTTCGTTTGCCTTCTGGTCCCGCACATTTGCCGGGCCCTGGTCGGTCCGACCCACCGGCGGCTGATTCCCGCCTGTGCCCTGGGCGGGGCGGCGTTCCTGCCGCTGTGCGACCTGCTGGCCCGCAACGCGATGTGGTGGCTTGCGGGGGAAACGCGGCAGATCCCCGTGGGGGTGCTGACCAGCCTGATCGGCGGCAGCTTCTTCCTCTATTTGCTGCTGGTTCGGCGGGAGCGAAGTGGGGTGCGGTGAGGCTGCCCGGCCGGGCAGCGATGGACATGAGCGGGTCTGACCCGTAGAAGCCGCCCGGCCTAGCGGATATCATGCGGCCATGGCGGACAAACGGCGGGGGCCGGTCGATTCCGCCGCTGCTTCAGGATTCAAGACGAAGGGTGAAGTGATGTATCGTGTCCTGATTACCGGTGCTATTCATCCAATCGGCGTGGAAATGCTTCGGCGCGAGCCGGACATCGAGGTCGATTTTCAGCCCGATATTCCCTACGCGCGGGTCCTGGAGATCATCCCGCCCTACCACGGCCTGGTCTCACGCTCCGAAACGGACATTCCCCGCGAGTTGATCGACCGGGGCACGTCTCTGAAGGTCATCGCCCGGGCGGCCGTCGGAATCGCCAACATCGACGTCGAGTACGCCACCCAGAAGGGTATCCTGGTCACTAATACGCCGGGGAAGAACACCAATTCGGCGGCCGAACTGACCATGGGGCTGCTTCTGGCCGTCATGCGCAAGATCAGCCCAGCCAACGAGGCCATGAAGCGGTTGGAGTGGGCCCGCCACCGCTTCAACGGCACGGAACTGATGGGCAAGACCATTGGCATCATCGGTCTGGGCAACGTGGGCCATCGGATGGCCAAGTTCTGCCTCGGATTCGACATGCGTGTTCTGGCCTACGACCCCTACATTCCGGATGAGGCCTTCCAGCGCAACCGGGTGGAGAAGGCCGACCTCGAGACGCTGATTCGTGAATCAGACATCATCTCGGTCCACACGCCCAAGAACAAGGAGACGACCGGGATGATTGGCGGGGACATGATTGCCCAGATGAAGCCTGGGGTGATTCTCCTGAATGCGGCCCGGGGCGGCATCATTGACGAGGCCGCCATGCTGGCGGGGCTCAGGAGCGGGCACGTGGGGGGTGCGGGGATCGACACGTGGCCGGTCGAACCGCCCAAGGAGAATGCGTTTCGCGATCTGCCGAACGTGGTGATGACCCCGCATATTGGGGCCTCGACCGAGGAGGCCCAGATCCGCGTGGCCGAGACGATCGCGATGCAGGTTCCGCGCGCGTTGCGCGGCGGCGTGGTCGATTACCCGGTCAACATGCCGCAGATTCGCATGCTGGAAGGCGACGTGATGACCAGCTACACGGTGCTGGTAGAAAAGCTCGGCCAGTTCGCCGCCCAGTTCGTGGACTTCACGCCGACCGATCTGGAGGTCATTCTGCGCGGCTCGATCTCGGGCAAGGACTGCACCCTGCTCCGCCTGGCGTTCCTCAAGGGCTACCTGAAGATGAAGCTGGACTATGTCAGCTACGTCAACGCGGAGCTGCGGGCGAAGAGCGTCGGGCTCAGTGTTAGGGTCACCGATGATCCCGGCTTCACCAACTACGAGAGCGCGGTGGGCTTCCATTTCACCGGCGGCGGCCGCGACTTCACCATCGCCGGGGTGGTCTTTACCGGACCGCACCCGCGGATCACGCTGATCGACGACTTCCCGTTCGAGGTCGAGCCGGAAGGCACCTTCCTGGCCATCCACAGCCGCGACCGGCTGGGCGTGGTGTCCGGCATTTCGTCCATCCTTGATCAGCACAAGGTGGTGATCAACAGCTTCGAGTTCTCCCACAGTCACACCCGCAAGCGGTCGATGTTCCTCATCCGGGTCGGCAAGGATTTGCCCGAAACGGTTCTCGAGCAGCTCCGATCTCGCGAGCACATCACCCGGGTGGCGAAGATCGTGATTTAGGGTGCGTCAGGGGCGCCGGCGATCGTCCTCGCCCCGTCGACCGCAGTGAGTGACCTCTTGGCCTTGGCGCAGCGCGGCGAGACAGAGTCTTGCAGCCTCCCGGACTCACAGATGCGCCTTTGTCGGCGATCCCAGGCCATTCGTGATACCTTCACGTTTGAGGTCGGCGTCGACCATGATTCGAACCAGGTCTGTGAACGTCGTCTTGGGCTTCCAGCCGAGTTTGCGGCGAGCCTTGCTGGCGTCGCCGAGCAGGGCATCAACCTCTGTAGGGCGAAAGTAGCGCGGGTCGATTCGCACGTAGTCCTCCGGATTGAGGTTGACCAGTCGGAACGCCGATTCCAGGAACTCCCGAACGGTGTGCGACTCGCCGGTAGCGATGACATAGTCGTCCGGCTCATTCTGCTGAAGCATGAGCCACATGGCCTCGACATAGTCGGGCGCGTAACCCCAATCACGCCGGGCGTCCAGATTGCCCAGGAAAAGGTCTTTTTGCCTCCCAGCCGCGATCGCTGCGACCGCCCGTGTGATCTTGCGCGTGACAAAAGTCTCACCGCGTCGTGGAGATTCGTGATTGAACAGGATCCCGTTGGCGGCGTACATGCCATATGCCTGACGGTAGTTCACCGTAATCCAGTAGCCGTACACTTTGGCGACCGCATACGGACTCCGTGGAACAAAGGCGGTGTCTTCGTTCTGCGGAGGTGGCGCCGCTCCAAACATCTCGCTGCTGGAGGCCTGGTACAATCTGCAGGGAACTCTTGTGTCCCTAATCGCCTCCAGCAGGCGGACACACGAAAGGCCAGTCACGTCGGCCGTGTATTCGGGCATGTCGAAACTCACCCGAACATGACTCTGGGCACCCAGATGGTATATCTCCTGCGGTTCGATTCTCCGGATCAGCGAGGCCAGCATGCTCGAATCGCTCAGATCGCCGTAATGCAGATGGAGGCGAGCGGAAGCGACATGCGGGTCTTCGTAGATGCTATCGAGTCGTTCGGTGTTAAAAGTACTGCTCCGACGAATAATCCCGTGGACTTGGTAAGCCTTGCCCAGTAGCAACTCCGCAAGATACGATCCATCCTGGCCGGTAATACCTGTGATCAACGCTGTCTTCATGTGGTCAACGCCTCGTACCATTCGATGGTTCTCTTGAGTCCCGTGGCGAGATCAATTTGCGCAGCAAAGCCGAAGCGATCCCGCGCTCTCGACGTGTCCAGGCAACGACGTGGCTGCCCGTTAGGTTTACTTGTATCCCACTTGATCGTCCCCCTAAAGCCCACCATTTCCGCGATCATGCTGGTCAGCGTGCGAATGGACACCTCGCTGCCGCTTCCGAGATTGACTGGCTCACTCTCGTCATATCGTTCGGTTGCCAGGACAATTCCCTCTGCGGCATCCTCAACATACAGGAACTCCCGGGTTGGCGTGCCGTCACCCCAGCATACGATCTGATCGTGACCCGAGGAGCGGGCCTCGATGCACTTCCGGATGATTGCCGGGATGACATGTGAAGTCTCCGGGTCGAAGTTGTCTCGCGGCCCATAGAGGTTGACCGGCAGCAGGTATATCGCGTTGAGCCCATACTGTTCGCGGTATGCCTGGCACATCACCAAAAGGGCTTTCTTGGCAATGCCGTACGGTGCGTTTGTCTCCTCCGGGTAGCCCGACCACAGTTCCTCCTCGCGGAACGGCACGGGCGTGAACTTGGGATAAGCACAAATCGTCCCAACCTGCACGAACTTCCGGATGTTGTTGCGCCGGGCGTGCTCGATCAAGTGGAGGCCCATCGCCATGTTGGCGTAGAAGAACCTCCCGGGATTCGCCCGATTGGCGCCGATGCCGCCCACTTGCGCCGCCAGGTGGATCACCACATCCGGCCGGGTATCTGCGTATAACCGGTCAACGGCGTCCTCCTGCGTCAGATCATAATCCTGATGTCGGGGCACGATCAGCTCATGCTCAGCGACCCCACGCCTTCTGAGCAGCTCACACAGATGACTACCCAGAAAGCCGGCTCCGCCGGTCACCAGGACTCGCACATGCCTCAAATCCACAGCAGTGTCCCCGAAGCAACTTGGCCGATCACGGCGTACGCTCGCCGCAAATGAAGCCCCGAATGGCCGCGATCAGCTCCGGCGAGGCCTCGGAGCTGATCCGTCCCCTGGCCTTCAGGCTAGCGATGTCGTCCAACTTCGCCAGGAGTTCCATCTCGTCGAACGCGACTGCGATCCGGCCCTGAGCCAGGAGTCGTTCGGCCGTCGCCATCTGGTGGTCGTTGCGGTGTTCGCCCAGATCCGCCCGCCGCGGCATAACCAGGATCGGCTTGCCCCGTTCCAAGGCCGTGATGATTGAACCCATCCCGGCGTGGGCCACGAGGAGTTCAGCCTCCTCAACCCGGCGCATGAAGTCCTCTGCCTCTACAAACCGCGACCACTGCAGATGTCTGGGTGTGAGCTCTGTTGGCCCTATCTGGGCAAAGACATCTTGTCGACCCCGTAGTCCGGCCCAGTCATCTACCGTCTTCACCATGCGGTCGAAAGGGAGCTGGGTTCCGACGGTCAAGAAAATCACAGCACCGCTCCTGCGTAACTTGGCCCTTCCGGGCGAGCCAAGTGCGGCCACTGCGTCAGCCAGAGATCAACGAACCCACCGGCCCGCCGGCCCGAAAGAGAAAGCTCATCAACGTTAGCGACGCTGTCAAGCCAGATTGTTCTGCACCCGAACAGTCTGCCGACGCGGACCGCGAAATACCCGGGGGATGCCCCGGTGGTGATGATGACGTCCGGGCGAAGGCGAACCACCAGCCAGGCGATCCTGGCCGCCTGCAGGATCAGCCCGGGTTTGTTCCAGCGATTGGCATCCCGCACCACGTAGAAGCGCGCCGGGGCCACTTGGTTTCGATACCCGGCCAGCGTCGTGAGATAGGTCACCTCCATGCCCTCGAACGCCGGCCGAAGCCGCATCAATTGAATCCAATGGCCGCCACCCGAGGCGACGGCGAGAACACGGTAGTTCGTGGGAGGCCGTTGTGTCTTCGTCATGCACTCCTCTATGGCAGGGTCGCGGCAGCCAATCGGGGGAACTGAGCAGCCCTGGGCTACCGAGCATCATCGCCGTCGCGCGGCCTGTTTTCAGCTGGCAGTGGCACCCCGCTGCTACTGCGTCCTGCACGACACAGCCCCGCAGCCATGAAGACCGCATCACAGTGGCCGGGCTGCTCGCTCTTCTTTCAGCATATCCGAACCTGCTTTTCGCGAGTCAAAGCCTCCTGACACACCGGTTCAGTTGTGTTACGCTTGACGTGCCAGGTGCACCGTTGGCACCAGACCTCACGCCAGGTTTTGAACGCCTGGCGATACTCGGGCTTCAGCCGAGACACCAGGCCAAATGCCGCCGTGCGCGTCAATGCCCACAGATCGAGCATAGCTACCCCGAAGGGAATTAGGCTTGGTGACCAATGCCGCCGTATAAGTTGGGCCTTCGCTCTGAACAGGCGCGCCATCTTGTCCGCCCGGACTTTCTCCGATGCTCCACCATAGTGAACGATCGCCGCATCGGGGCAAATCAGGCATGTGCTCCCAAGCCTCCCAGCCCGCAGGCACAAGTCGGTATCCTCGCCATACATGAAGAAGCTGGGATCAAAACCATCGAGATGGTCCCAGACCTCCCGCCGGATCAGAAGAAAGCACCCCGTCACAGCATCGACCGCTCGAACGGAGTCCCGATTCCAGTTCCCCAGCGATTCCGGGTTGAAAACAGCCGATGATCTCCACACGGCAGATAGACCGAGTCCCATGCACAGAAGGCTCCACGGCGTAGGGCGGCCGTGACAGGAATTGCGATTCAACCGGCCGTCTTCAAAGACCGTGCGTCCGCCGTACAGTCCGGCATCCGGGTGCTGATCCGCGAACGCAACGAGCCTTTGAATCGCCTTATTGAGGATTACCGTATCTGGATTGAGCAAGAGCAGGTAACGCCCTGTTGCCACTTTGGCAGCTAAGTTGTTCGCAAGCGCAAAGCCGAGATTGCGGTCCGATTGAATCAGACGCACGGCGGGGAATTGTTCGGCGATAGCAGTGGCGGATTCGTCCTGTGAGCAGTTGTCGACCACAATTACTTCATGAGCGATCTCGCGTGTTTCCCGGTAGACTGACGACAAGCACGCAAGAGTCATATCTCGCGTATTAAATGACACGATCAAGATGGACACATCTGACACGGGCATGCCCTAGGTGCCTCCGATTTCGCGAGCGGATTCGTCCCGTTCCCACTTGTTAAGCTCGCCATTACGGAAGCGTTTCCAGACACGATAGCGCGTCGCGAGTTTCACATACCCATAGACGAGTAGCGCCGGCCACATTGTTGGGCTCAATGCCATCCTGAGCAATGCGCCCCCGTGGCTGGCATTTTCATTTCTCCACAACGCCGGACACTGTAATCGGAGCTCCACGTTTCCAAAGTGAGCGCGAGTCTTGATGTCAACAATGCCCGACAACGTCTTCGGAGGTCTAACCGTGAAGATACAGCCAGGCACCGCTCGCCGCTCGTCTCTGGTGAAATGGAGTCGGACGAAAGCATCGTCTGCCGTGACGATCGGAAAGCGATCGAATCTGCGCCTACCCACCTCTGACAGAGCGTACACACCTGAGCCAATCAGAGCCTCCCGACAATACGGAAGTCGCAGCCACACACGGTAGAAGGCACGAACGGACCACGAACGAGCGCCTGTATCGACCTCCATGAGCGGCGCGGCAGCCAGAACACCCGGTTCCTCTAGTACGGCCGTCGTTTGCCGAATGGCATCGATACCGATCACCACATCAGCATCAACGTAGAACCGGGGGAAGGCCACAGCCGCCTCATCGCCGAGGTTCAGCGCGTTGGCCTTTGAAGGAGTGTTGGTCTCGATCACGCGAATCCCTGGCCCGCACGAATGGGCGAGTTCCGCGGTGCGGTCTCTACATCCATTGCAGACCACGATGATGTCCAGCTCATCTGGCCTCGCGCCCCAAATCATGCCCTCAAGGCATCGCCTGATGACGTTGGCCTCATTGTGAGCCGGTATGATGATGGAGACCATCGGAGCGCCCCGCGACACATCTTACCTGGTTACGAGGCCGCGGACGAAACGCTTTAGCCGGATCCGCAGATCATAGCGTTCGATATCGTAGATGTTACCGCGCGGCATGTCCGACACCAGAGCGGAGATTTGCGAGAATGTTGAGCTGCCCGGATACACCAGGTAATCGCAAGCCGCCAGCAGGTACATGTCTACCAGAGCCTCAATTGCGTTGTTCAGTCGGTCAGGACACTCCGGATTCTGGTGCATCGACACGCCGCTGCTCGGGAACCACTTCTCCGTGACGAAGACGTCGCCATATCGCTCGCGGATTCGCCGCTCTGCCTCCTTGTTGTCTGTGGCAAGGAAAATCATGCCGTCCCGTGCCCGCTGCTTCGCCCGATCAATGGCCCCGAAGAAATGCTCGATTCGGCTTCTGCGATCCATGAAACGAACATGCACCCCAATCACCGGCCGATGGAACCGACTCTCCACGAAACGCTCTACGACGTCGCGGATTCGGGGATGCAGCAGCATCTCCGTGTGCAACAACTCACTCAGGATTGCCTCGTCAGTCATGGTGGCGTAGTGGCCGAATGATCCTGTAAAATAACGCCGCAAGGTGCCGATCTGGTGGCTGAAACACCACATCACCACAACCTCTTGCGAGTAGTCCCGCCTCGAAATATCAGCCGAATACTTGCGGTAGACGGTCGCGCTAGTATGCTTTCCTGGGTCAAACTGGTCCAACAGGTCGTTGGCCGACCTCTCAAGTCTACCTCGCCAAATAGCAGGATACACCGAGTCGCTCTCCGGCAGGTGCTCGCGCGGGACAAGACTCGGTCCCACAAATAACTGCGGAAAAACGTTCGCACCGTCGCTCGAGTAGGTATAGTCCGACCAGTCGACGACAAGGCATCGTCCGCTGAGGCGCGCGTAGAGACAACCCGTAAGAGCGCAGAGAATGCGATTGCCTAGCCCAGCCTTCCCCTTTACTATCACGTATCCCACCACGTCGAGCTACTCCAGCCAAGTGCGAGATGTGAAGCCGTCGAGATTCTCCACCTGACCAACCACTTCGGGCGGCCTAATCCTCCACTTTCTCTGACATCTCTGTAACGGCTACGACACACAATTCCACCGCCGCCCGAAGCCGACCATCTTCCTTCAATCCTCAACTAGTGGCGTCCTGCCACCTCAGCGCTCTGCCGCAGCTCGCAGATCAGTGCCCCATCTGTTCGCCACGACCAGCCGCTCGCAGTATTATCACCTGCCTTCATTCTGAATAGCTTCACGTACCTACGTAATACTGCTACAGAGGTCTATCCATGGGACACCGTTGCTGCCCCCTGCCAACAGGTGCATCCCCACCTACCAGCTCACTCACCACACGGTCCATCTCCCGCTGAATCTCACTCGGATCAGCGTACTTCGCACTCCACTCCTGCGCACCTCGCTGTAACCTCGCGTACAACTGTGGGTCACCTAACAGGCGCTGCATGGCGCCACGCAGCTTGCTCGCATCTCCCATCGGAACACGCAGCCCGTTAACCTCATGCTCGACATATCCCTCAAGGCCCGGTACGTCCGTACAAATCACCGGCTTACCCATCATAAGGGAACTCACGACGGAAATCTGCCCGCATGATGGCTCGCTACCATCAAATGTGTAAACACAGTAAGCACACTCCGCCATGAGCGCATCACACTCCACAAGCGGTATGTTAAAATAAACCTGCACACCATTCGGCACGTCAAGCCCAACCAGATTCCACTCACGCGCCACGACTACCAGAGGAACCTCGCTGCCTTCTGCTGCCTCGAACAACGTGGCGTAATCCCTCGCGTTAGAGCCTATACTCAGTGCGTAAGGGATCCGACTTAGGTACCCGTACTTCGCGTCCAGCCCTGCACTTCTCGGTGCTACCCGCGCATACCGCATGAACCGTAATCGCTTTCGCGGCATGCCGTACAGCCTCTCAGCAAGAGGAATATCATAGGCCGAGTGGACAATTACACAGTCCAGTCTCCGGTAAAGAACCCTACACAGCCAGTTAAAAAGGCGTCCATTTCGCCTTTTCCACACATTAAAACTCGACACAGCTAGGCGTGGCCTCCTGAAAGGCGCAAGCACGAGGCAGACAAAAAGTGCGGTCGCCTGTGTATCGATAATAAGCACATCGTAGGAAAGACCCCTAAGGGCGATATCCAGGGACATAACAACTTGCTTCAACTTGTCCCAGGTTCCCATATGCTTAGATCTTCGGAAAGGATTTGGGTGTAACCAGCGGGGGCCCACTGCACGATACGCATGTACAGAAGCTCTCCCCCCCCCTATCACACTCGGCGCCCCTTCCCTGGAGAAGTGATGAAACACAAGAACACTTGCCACGTCTATACTCCCTTGGAGCCTATCCTGTGACGTCCTGGGGTTCTCTCATACCCTGTTCAACGGTTTTACTGCAATCCTTGTGACGCAGGCCCCAGTCAATCCGCCGCCGGCCAGCACAGCAGGTCAGACTTCGTAGCGCCTGACACATCAGACGTCAGCCTGCATCCGCCATCAGCGCGCCGTCACAACTCTGTCCGCTCGCCTAATTAACCCCCGGGACAACCGACCCCGTCCCGCGGGTAGACTCTGACCGGCTGCTCTTTCTACGCCGTTGTGCCCATCCCATTTCCCATTCCCTGGTTTATCCTGCAGCATCCATACGCCGCATCCCAACATGAAGTTCAGATGCGTAGCGAGAACGCCCCACAAGTGGACCGTTACGGCAGCTATGCAAAACCCAACCATCACAAACATCCACGCCTTCCTCACTTCCAGCGTGCTGCCAGCAGGAGGATTCGCACCTACGCGCACCAGCACATAGATAATGGCAGTCAGGTACAGCGCGACGGCCGGTATCCCATGACGCGTCATCAGGACCAGCCACATGCTGTCAATACTTGTCGACGCCATCCACTCCGGCCTCGCCCAATCCTGTAGACCTACCCCAACTACGGGATGCCTCCATACGTTCTCGAGACACACGTCAAACACCGCAAGCCTATAGTAGCTAGTCTGTTGGTTAAACGCTGCGTAGTGAGCCGCAACGCGAAGCGGCGATCTTCCGGATCCAATTGCCACCACCATCACACCGGCACCAAGCAATGTAGTAAGTAGCAGCCAACGCGATCGTATGGTCCGAGTTACCACATCCCACATAATCAGCACGCCCTGGACAGCCGCCATCGCCAGCGCTCCCGATGAAACCGATGTTGCCGTTGCAGTCACCTCAATGACCGCCAGTATCCACCGTCTGGCCCTGTGTGCTCTCCTTGGAACGGCGGACGCAAACCACGTTACTGCAATCACACTTGCACAAAAGACGCCTGCCAGAATCGCATGCTCGAAGGGACCCTGCGCGCGACACACACCAAAACGACGCTCGCCATGTACCGGCTCAATGTGCCAGAACACACTACCGAACACATTTCGCCCGCTCAGACACTCAAGCAACAAAAGTGGTGCCAGGATTACTACTACGCCCGCAAGCAGCTTCGCCGTGGAGCCGAAGCTGGTACGATTCAACACATACGCACGCGCCATGAGATACGCGCCACCAACCTCAACTAAGTAACTCCCCCCTGACTTCAGTCCGGATTCGAAACCGTGGTGAAGGCATAGTGTCATGAAGACCCACCCGACGTGCGCCATAACCAGACCGTCCGGAAAACGAGCGCCAACACCATGTCTCACCACGCGCACCAAGCTCGGAACGAAGAACGCGAGGAGCACACAACGAGTTACGGAGAGCGAGATCCCGGCAGCTGTGAAGGACAATGGTACCAGATAGGATCCCATAAGCAGCATTACAGCAACCGGTGCGGAAAGCCAGTCCCCCGTGATCGGCAAGCTTGAACACGCGACAGGCCCTTTAGGCAATACAGAGCCCCTGCTGCCGGGATCGCCCTTTGCCCCCACCCGGCTCAGCTTGCGCTTCGTGCCCGCAGCACGACCATCTATCTCGATCCCGACCATTGTGCGAACGTCCTCTCAAAGCCAACGCATAGATTAACAGGCCCCTCAGGACCAATTCTAGAACATGCAACCTTACATTGTTTCAAAGGTATACTATTGTGGTCTCCGTATGCATGCTTGAACACCACACGCAGCTACGGCCAATGCCACTGCGAAGGCGACACCAATTCCCGCAAGAGGGTTACTCAGCCCACACAAACAGCGTAAAACGAGAACACATGCGACGACTCCCGACGCTGCTAGCACAGGGTACACAGCTGCGCGATAAAAATCTGATTGGCGAATAGGTGAACCACAACTAGCATATCTGAATAAGAGGGGGCTAACGATCAATGAGCTTGTTATCGCATATGCGCCCGCCACGCCCTTTGGGCCAAAGGGCAGCCCAAATAGAAACGACGCCACCAATGGACCCGCAGCAATAAGTGACATGCGCAGACACCGCTCACCCTGGCCTGATGAAACAAGGACCCAATACGCAGTATTGTACATAACCTGAGCAGGAGCGCAAAGGCCCAAAATGAGGAAGATCGGCGTTGCGGCTGTCCATTGTGGGCCCAGAAAGAGCCTCACAACCCAATCTGATGTCACCAGAAGGCCGCCAATGAGAGGTATCGTCGCCCAGGCCAGTATCGAAACGACGCGACGAAAGGCAGCTCGATATCGATTGGGCTCGGCGCGCAATCGGCTGAGCATAGGAATGGTCACGGACTCGATGGGCAAATTGAACTGGGCAATTGGGAGAGTCAGGAGGGAATATGCCTTTGAGTATAGCCCCAGAGGTGCCGCTCCCCACCACCAGCCGATGAGAAACTGATCTGCCTGTCGCGCGAGGTAGTTGATGGCGTTGTACCCGGCGAGATGCCCTCCAAAAAGAACTAGTTTACCAATGCCGGTCGACCGACGAGGCACACCGGGAATCCAGCCGGAGGTCAGCCACGCCAGCGCAATAGCCGTGATGAGGTTGGCTGCTGTCATTGCCACGAGTGACCAATAAGAATAGCCTGCCCAAGCCATGGCACTGGCAATGCTGGCGCCCACAGTCATCGCACTTAGCTCGATTGCGGCGACCGCACCGAAGCGCATCTGCCGTCGAAGCAGCGCCATATGCTGGATACCGAAGCCGCCCAGCAAGCTCATCGCTGCCAGCGCAAGAACTAGGGGAACGAGACGCGGCTCCCCATAGAACCACGCTAAGATTGGCGCAAGACCAGCGATGATCGACATAACCACCGCGCCGAAAACGACGTTCAGCCAGAACAGCGTGCTCACATGCGCGTGCGTCAGACGTTCATGCTGTACCGTGGCTGTGGATAGGCCGCCATCCCTGAATACATCGACGAAGCCGGTCACAACCGTGCCCATGGCAACTAGGCCGAAGTCGGCCGGAGTCAGGAGTCGCGCCAACACGGCCGTTGAAGCCATGCGGATCACGAATTTGACTCCTTGCGATGCAACCGTTACCGCGCCGCCCCGCAGCGACCGTGATCTGAGATGTGCCTGAAGGTGATCAGTGTTGAAGTGATCCCTACAGTGGCCACCTGCATCAGCAACGTTCCGATCATCCGCGACCATCATAGTCCCGGTGACTCTCAGCCTAGAGCCCATCCCAATAGCAGTCCGGACCAACCGAACGCGATCTACACGAGGTACAGATGGAGCACGGCGATGTAGTTCTCGGGTTTCTTCTCCCAGCGTACGAGAATGCGACGGAACCGGTTTATCCAGCTGTGGGTGCGTTCGACGACCCATCGGCGGGCCTTAAAACGGGCGTAACGCTGGATCAATGCGGCCTCCTCGCCGCGAGAACGAATCCTGAGAAGCGATGTGGAACTCTTGAGCCAATTCCCGGGCTTTATCGTAATCATACCCCTTATCCAAATACGAATGCTGTGGTCGATGACGACTCGGGCGAGGTCGCTTGATCGGAATGCTCTTGACCGTCTCATTTGCCAGCTTGAAGTCGTTGACGTTGGCGCCCGCCGCGGCCAGTCCCACCGGCACACCCCGGCCTTCGACCAGTAGACTTCGCTTGGTGCCGCGTTTGGCTCGGTCCGTGGGATTGGGGCCGGTGTTTTCCCCACCCCCAGGGGGCCTTGGTCAGCGCTCCGTCCATGCTCAGCCAAGACCAGTCGAGTCCCTGCAGCTCGTCATACACCTCCAGCCAGCCTTGCCACAGCTTCACAAACACATCGGTGGCACACCATTCCTGAAAACGCCTAGGCGCCGTCGAACTGGAACAGATACCCGTGGCATCTGTTCGAGTTCGACGGCACACCGGCGTTTCCAGGAGTGGCGGGCGGCGGGGGTGTTTGACAGGGCCAGCGCACATTAAACTCCTGTTCCGGTAATCACTTGCATGAGGAACTGGTTGTTCCAGCCCGCGATGCGGCTCTTGCACTTGATGCTATCCTTCGACGCGTGACGCTTCAGGAGGCTGA
>JAGNEZ010000041.1 GCA_018003015.1 Phycisphaerae bacterium
TAGACTTTCAGTCCGTCATCGGGATGGAAGGGGCGCGGCCGGGTGAAGGTAGCATACGGGGCGCCCAAAGCAATACCGCTCCGCTGGTGGTAGAATCCGCGGGCCGAGGTGATGAACGCTTTCCGCCAGACGTCGTCCTCGATGGCAAAGGGGTACGAACATCCAAGGCCTGCCACGCAAACGCGGTACTTCCCCGGCTTGTCGAGCGGCGTGAAGTCCAGGGCGTATACGTCCGTGCCGTTGTAGTTCTTCTTGTACGCATCCTCGTCCTTGACTGAGGCGGCTTTGGACAGCGTTGCCGTACCCTCGAAGACCGACTGGCCCGTGGCGTCGTCGAGCACTGAGAACGGCAGTTGGCCCTCGTACTTGAGCCCGCCTCCGGTACCCATCCAGCAAGATAGGAAAGCGATCTTGGCCGGTTCTTTCCGTCGGAAGCCGACCTGGTTGACGTGCACCGCCTCGCTGCGCAGCTTGGCCGGATCGTAGTTCAGTCGCTGTGCAGGCAGTTCGCTGTTGTTGAAGGAGACGACGTAGGTTTTTCCGACCTGAAGGGCAGCGGCCAGTTTCAGGTAGATGACGCTCTCGGTAGGCGAATCGAACTGGTACGGGCCGATCATCGCCAGATCAGACGGCTTCGTCTTGCGGTACACGCAGGCCGGTTTCTGGGGCGTGCGGTAGCGGGAGTCGTCCGGCGAGGTTATCCCGTAGCTCGCAGCTTGGTCAGCCCATGCCGGATCTAGCTTGTCCCCTATGACTAGGTCCATGGTGCAAAGCGTGTCGCCCTGCTTGCCGACCAGCGTTCCGATGACTTTACCGTCCCGCCAAACGAAGCGATGAATGTCCGACGCGTTGACCGCATCGCCAGCTTTTCGGGTGTAGGCCACTTGACGACCGTATTCGGCTCGGCCGGCCATGATCGTCATCCCGACCACGTCAGGCGCGACCATCCCTGCATGCTCGACGCGCAGCGGTTCGTCACCCGCCGAAGCAGCCCAGGAAATCGCAACCGTCAGGATCGTCGGCAGGATCATCGTCATCACCTCGATACACAGGCAGCGTGGTGAGCGGTGTTGTCGAAGCCCCAATGCCGACAAGCGTCGCAGCTGACCACCCTGCCGCCCAGTCGATCGCCTTGGACTTAGGGAACAGCACCGGCTCACAAGGATACAGAGACTGCTTCGAGCAATCCACCGGTATTACGCGAATCAGAGGAGCGGCACAGCCGTGATGCAGTCAACGCCACCCTGCCGAGCCGTGTCACGTCGCGGCCGTGCAGCCGTGGCCTGACAATGCAGCCGTGATTCGCATGAGGACGCGATGAGCCAATTACTCCGGTACCGCCAGCTCGGGATTCGGGTGCAGCAGTGCATCGACGATGGCCACGTAGGCCGGTTTCCGCTGGTTGTTGGAGTCGAAGATCAGCGGGTGCTGGCCGAATCGCCACGTGCGGCGGTCATTGAGGCCCCAGAACGTCACGCGTTCCACAGTATTCTTGTGCTTGATGAGGATCGTGAACAACCGGGCATAGGCATTCGCCTGGGCCTTGAGGTCCTGCGTAGAAGGCGGCGTGCCGTCGCGGCCGCCAAACCTGCGGCGGCCGAAGCCGGGGCCCTGGCCGAGCTGGCCACCCGACGTGCCGCGGATCGTGACGTCCAGCTCCGTGATGCTGACTTTCAATCCCAGCGAGGCATAATCGGCAATCGCCTTGTCGAGGGCGGTATAGGGCACGCCGTTGGTGCTCCAGTGACCCTGGATCCCAACGCCGTGGATCGGCGCGCCGTCCTTGATCAATCGTTTGAGCAGCATCATTGAACTGGCGTGCTTGGGACCAGCCTCGATCCCGTAGTCGTTGTAGTACAGCGTGGCCTGGGGGTCTGCTTCATGGGCGAACTGGAACGTCAGCGTCAGGAATTCCGGCCCCAGGGCCCGCAGCCACGAGGAATCGCGGAGGTTCTCCGTCTGAGCAGTCTGGGCGTCGCCGCGGTCGCTGATCGCTTCATTGACGACATCCCAGCTCCGGATCTTCCCTTTGTAGCGTCCCACGAGCGTGCTGATGTGGTCCCTCAGCCGCTGGGTGATCTTCGCCTTGTCGGCGTCGCGGAAAAACCAGTTGCCAGTCTGGCTATGCCACACCAGGGTGTGGCCATGGACGGCGATGCGGTTGTCCTCGCACCATTTCACCAGCGCGTCGGGCCGCTCGAATCTCCAGGTGTCTTCGCCGGGATGAACCAGGGCCGGCTTCATGCAGTTCTCCGGCGTGACGATGTTGAAGTTCTCCTTGACCAAGCCCAGTTCCAGGTCGGAGTAACGGCCGGGCACGTCGCCGGCCATGCCGATCAGAAAGTGATTCCTGTAAGCGTCCTTGACCGTCGGGCCCCGTTGGTCCATCATAGGAGCTGAGCTCGGCGCGCTGGCAGGTTGGGATGTCGGCTCGGCGGCGCCAACGGCCATGCTGGCCGAGAGGGTGGCGCCCAGGCTGATTACCAGGAGCAATATGCGACGCTCGTTCGAGGGTTTCATTCCCTGTCCTTTCTCACGCTTGCGAATTGAGGGTTGATTCTATGCGAGAAACCAGGATCTTTCGATATGCTGCCTTGATGGCACTTACCTTGGCGAGCCGCCCGCTCCTGGCGGCCGCGCCTGCGACACCAGTCCCCGCCGCATCATCCCCTGCCGCCGCGCAGGCAGGGCCCCTTGCCGGGTCGTTCCAATGGAAGTCCAGCGGGGTGCTGATCAAGCCCGTGTCGGATGAAACCCACAGGCTGGTCTCCGTGAAGGACCCAACGGTGGTTTATTACGCCGAGAAGTGGCACGTCTTCGCGACCACGGCCAACGAACGGGGCCAATGGAGCATGGTGTACCTGAGCTTCAAGGACTGGTCGGAAGCACCTGGCGCCAAGCCCTACTATCTGGATGCCAATCCGAACCTGAGGGGTTATCACTGTGCGCCACATGTGTTCTATTTCCGGCGCCGCAAGAAGTGGTATCTGGTTTTCCAATCCCAGCAGCCGCAGTACTCGACGACGGACGACATTTCCAGGCCGGAAACCTGGAGCAAGCCGGAGGACTTCTTCGCCGGCAAGCCTCCCGGGGCCCCCAGACTCTGGATCGACTACTGGGTCATCTGCGACGACAGGCACGCCTATCTGTTCTTCACGGGCGATAACGGCAGGCTCTACCGCAGCCGAACAAAGATCGACGATTTCCCCAAGGGCATGAGCAATCCGGAGATCGCCCTGGAGGAGACGCGCGATATCCTCTTCGAGGCGAGCATGACCTACAGGATCAAGGGGACGAGCACGTATTTGACGCTGATCGAGGCGCTCAGTCCCGACCGCTACTACCGTGCGTTCACATCGGATCGACTGGATGGCAAATGGACGCCGCTGCCGGAGGCGGATACCTATCGCAAGCCCTTCGCGGGGATCAACAACGTGACCTTTGAGGACGGTGTTTCCCCCTGGACAAAAGACATCAGCCACGGGGAAGTCATTCGCGACGGATACGATGAGTCGATGACGATCGACATGAAGAACCTGCAAATGCTGTATCAGGGGCGTGATCCGGCGATCAGGGCGAATTACAGCCTGCTGCCGTACCGGCTTGGGCTGCTCAAGCTGGATCAATCGAGATGACTCGATGAAGACGATCGCCGGGCACGGCCCACGAATGGTTGCCTGGCAGCGTGATCTGTGTCAGTCTGTGCCTCTGTTGTTTCAAGATGAGGAGGAGCTGTCGCCATGAAAGCCACTGTTTCAGGTCTTGCTCTGTTACTGTACCTGCTGGCCGGTCTTTCGGCTCCTGCCCAGACGACCCAGCCGGTGGAGGATTTCAAGCCGTCGTCGCTGAATCAACCGGGCAGGCAGTATCCCCAGGTCAACTCGGAAAGGCGCCTTCAGGTCCGCATCGTTGCGCCTCAGGCCCAAAACGTCACACTCGACTTCCTAGGTGGTGCAAAGTACCCCCTCACCAAGGGTGAAGACGGCGCCTGGACCGGAGTCACTCGGCCGCAGGACGAGGGTTTTCACTATTACCAGCTCGTCATCGACGGCGCTGGGGTTCCGGACCCTGGTACTTTGTACTTCTACGGCGGCAGTCGCTGGGGCAGTGGCGTTGAAGTCCCGGCTCAGGATCAGGATTTCTACGCCCTCACAAACGTGCCCCACGGCCAGTTGCGGCAGACCCTGTACTTCTCCAAGAACGCCAACGCCGTCCTCCGCTGCTTCGTCTACACACCCCCGGATTATGAGAAAGATCAGTCCAGGCGTTATCCGGTGCTGTATCTTCAACACGGCGGCGGGGAAGATGAAACCGGCTGGGGCAGCCAGGGGCACGTCGGCCTGATTATGGACAACCTGATCGCCGCCGGCAAGGCCCGGCCCTTCATAATCGTGATGGCCAACAGTTACGTTCCCGGCGCTGCCGGCTCAGGCCGTGGACCGGCTCCTGGCCGTCCCGCGGGCGGTGCCCCGGCTGCTGGCGGCGGCGCTCCAGGCGGCGGCTTCCGCTTCAACTTCAGCGCATTCGAGCGGGTCCTCATCGACGACCTGATACCTTTCGTCGACGCCAGTTTCCGCAGCATGGCCGACCAGGCCCATCGGGCCATGGCCGGCCTGTCGATGGGTGGCATGCAGACCAAACAGATCACCCTGGCCAACCTCGACAAGTTCTCCCACATCGGCATCTTCAGCGGCGGCAGCATCGCGCCGGCTGATATCACCGACATGGGTGCGCTCAAGCAGAAGGTCAAGCTCGTATTCGTCGGCTATGGCAGCCGAGAAGTTGATTCCCCCAACCGTAGAGGCGGCGACCCCAAGGCAAATGCGGCAGCACTCAGAGAGGCTGGGATCAACAGTCACTACTACGTGTCTCCGCAGACCGCTCACGAGTGGCAGTCATGGCGGCGCAGCCTCCATGAATTCGCACCACTTCTGTTTGAAGACCAACCCCTTCCGCCCGCCTTCGCGCGGCAAGCCGCCGAGACCGGCGCAGCAACGCCCGCTCCTGCCCTGAAGACGCCCCCAACAGGTCTCACCGGCACCTGGACGTCCGAATTCGATTCACAGATCGGCCATCAAAAATACACCTTCACGTTTGAGCAGGACGGCGCGAAGCTGACCGGGAAGGCCAATTCAGAAGTCAACGACCGGAAACGCGAAGCCAAACTGAAGGAAGGCAAGGTGGATGGTAACGCGATTTCGTTTGTCGAGATGCTGAGTCTCCAGGACAACGAGATTCGAATCACCTACACCGGGAGGTTCTCAGCCGACCGCAACGAAATCAAGTTCACGCGGGAAGTCGGCGAATATGCCAAGACGGAAATCGTCGCCAAGCGCGCGCAGAGCGCGCCTGCTGCCAAGACGATCCGGATCAAGGCCGGAAGGTCCGAACCGGTCAACGACGCTGAAGGCAACGTGTGGCTGGCTGACCAGGGCTTCGAGGGCGGCCAGACGATTGAAAGGCCGGACCTCGAGATTGCCAACACGATGAGTCCCGACCTCTACCGGGCGGAACACTACAGCATGAACTCCTTTACCTGGCCTGTGCCCAACGGCAAGTACGTGGTGAAGCTGCACTTCGCGGAAACCTACGAGGGCATCACCGGGCCCGGTCAGCGCGTATTCTCGTACAAGGTCCAGGACAAGGAGTTCAAGGACTTTGACCCGTGGGTTAAGTCCGGTGGTTTCGGCCGCGCCTATGTCGAGACAGTTCCCGTCGAGGTCACCGACGGCAAGATCCAGGTCACCTTCACGCCGAACGTCCAGAACCCGCAGATCTGCGCGATTGAAATCCTCCCGCAACCCGGCGCCGAAACGAATGCCCCTGCGTCATCTCCGGGTGATCAGCCGCGTCGCGGACCGGGCGGCGCGGGCGGTCGGCAAATCACCCTCGGCCCCGACGACAAACAGGCCTTCCCTGATCCTCCGGCCGGAATCAACGCCCAGCGTGAGGGCATCCCCCACGGCCAACTCGAAATGGTGACCTACGAATCGAAGTCCGTTGGCACAACCCGCAAGATGCAAGTCTACACGCCACCTGGTTACTCCAAGGACAAAAAGCACCCGGTACTCTATCTGCTCCACGGCATCGGCGGCGACGAGACCGAGTGGCAGCGCTTCGCCACGCCAGGCGTCCTCCTCGACAACCTGCTGGCGGACGAAAAAGCCGTGCCCATGATCATCGTCATGCCCAACGGCCGGGCGCAAAAGAACGACCGAGCGGAAGGCGATGTTTTCAGGTCCGCTCCTGCGTTCGCCGCCTTCGAGGAGGATCTGCTCAAGGACGTGATCCCGACCATCGAGTCGCGCTACTCCGTTCAAGCGGACCGCGAACATCGGGCGATTGCCGGTCTCTCGATGGGCGGCGGGCAATCGCTCAACTTCGGGCTGGCCCATCTCGATACCTTCGCATGGATTGGCGGCTTCTCGTCGGCGCCCAATACGAAGCGCCCTGCCGAACTGATGCCCGATCCAGACCGCGCTAGGAAGCAGCTTCGGCTGTTGTGGCTCTCGTGCGGCAACAAGGATGGTCTGATCGGCATCAGCCAGGGCATGCACGCGTATCTGAAGGAACACGACGTGCCGCACGTCTGGAACGTGGACTCCTACGCCCACGATCCCACGCACTGGCGCAACAACCTGTATCACTTCATGCAACGCATTTTCCGCTGATCTGGTTGACTCGCGTGAGGAAATGACTATGCGTCGTTTTGGGTTTTTTCCGGCTTCTGCAAGTCTGGTCGTGCTGACCGTCGGCCCGATCGCCGCCGCGCCGCCGGATCCTTCCGGAACTCCCGCTACCGCGGCACGATCCTGGACTGCCGACAATGGCAACGGAACCTACTCCAATCCCTTGTTTTATGAGGAGTTCGAGGACCCGGACGTCATCCGTGTGGGCGAGGACTACTACCTCGCCGGTACGACGATGCACATGAATCCCGGTCTCATCGTGATGCACTCCAGGGACCTGGTGAACTGGGAACTGGCCAGCTACTGCATCGATCGCCTGGACTTCGGGCTCAGGTTTCGCCTCGAGGGCGGAGCTGTGTACGGCCAGGGCATCTGGGCGCCCTGCATCCGCCACCACCACGGCCTGTTCTACGTCTTCTCCAACGTCAACGGCGTAGGCACCCAGGTCTTCCGCTCGAAGTCCCCCAAGGGCCCCTGGGTACGCAACCAGCTCCCCGGCATGCATGACCCGTCCGTCCTGTTCGACGACGATGGCAAGATCTACGCCATCTACGGCGCGGGCCAGCCCACCATCGTCGAACTCAACAAGGACCTTACCGAGATCATCCCCAATACCCGCCGCCAGATGAACGCCCAGGGCATGGGCGAAGGCCACCACCTCTACAGAATCAAGGGCAAATACTACGACGTCTCCGCCATCGCCGGCGCGCATACCGACCAGGTCGTCGCCCGCGCCGATTCGATCGACGGCCCCTGGCAGGTCGAACGCAT
The DNA here is from genome assembly GCA_018003015.1 of Phycisphaerae bacterium. Taxonomy (NCBI): domain Bacteria; kingdom Pseudomonadati; phylum Planctomycetota; class Phycisphaerae; species Phycisphaerae bacterium. The sequence continues at coordinate 7,461 of JAGNEZ010000041.1, forward strand.
GGTCCAGAGCGAGTCCCTGGGCGTTCCCACTCAAAACGGCCTTCGTGTTCGCGGCCGCGGGAAGGACCGGACCTTCACTGTTGCCCCCAGCGACCCCAATGCCGGCGGCGGGCTCACCCTTCATCAGGGCGGCATCGTCGATACGCCCTCCGGCCAGTGGTGGAGTATCATCATGCAGGACCACGGCAGCATCGGCCGCATGGTCGCCCTGGTCCCGGTCACCTGGGACAACAGCTTCCCGTTCGTCGGCTTGCCAGGCAATCTCCGCAAAGCGCCCAATACGTGGCTCAAGCCCGACACCGGTTATACGCAGGACCCCAAGCCGCCCTTCGTCCGCAGCGACAACTTCGACGCTCCGAAACTCAAGCCCGTCTGGCAGTGGAACCACGTCCCGGATGACGCCAAGTGGTCGCTCACGGAGAAACCCGGCGTCCTTCGCCTCCATTCCCTTCCCGCCGCCGATTTCTGGATGGCCCGCAACAGCCTCACCCAGCGGCCGCCTGGACCCGAGTGCATGACGACCGTCGAACTCGACGCCTCGGGCCTGGTGGCAGGAGACACCGCCGGCCTGGCGCTGCTGAGTTCTCCCTGTGCATGGATCGGCCTCATCAAGAGCGCTGAAGGCGTGGCCCTGAAGACTTTCGACCAGACCCATCCCAGGATCACCAATGCACCGGCCAGCCCCACCCACCTGTGGCTCCGCGTGGCCTGTAACTTCGACACCGAGAAAGCCGTCTTCAGTTGGAGTGCCGATGGCAAGGACTTCGCTCCTCTGGGCGAGCCCTTCACCATGGTATTCCAGCTCACCACGTTCCAGGGGGTTCGCTTGGCCCTGTTCAACTACAACACGTCTGGCAAGCCGGGCGGCCATGCCGATTTCGATAACTTCACCGTGGATGAGCCGCGAGCATCGGGCATCGAACGGACGATTCCCGTGGGCAGGACCATCACGCTGACCAGCGGCGCGGACGGCAGTATCGTGGCCGCCAGCGCCCAAGACATGTCTCTCATCAGCGTCCCCCCGGATTCACCCATCGCCTCCACGCCCCATGTTCGCTTCCAGGTAATCGATCTGGGTAAGGGGCGCGTGGCGCTCAAGGCAGGCAATGGCCGGTTTGTTTCGGCCGGTGCCGACGGCGTGGTCCTCAAAGATCTCGCTGACAATGCGCCGGGAGATGCCGAATCGTTCCAATGGGTCAACCTCATGCGCGGCGACACGATGCTCATGTCCCTCACCAACCATCGCTATCTGGCCACGAAGCCCAATAGCCCTGGCCCGGTCACAATTTCCGCTGCCGGAGCGCGCCCGGACCGGAAGGGCGGAGCGTGCTTCAAGTGGAAGACTGTTGAATGAGCGGTCATCCATCGCGTGCGAAGATCTCGCGGACGAAACCCCTAGTCTGCTTCTTCGCCTGCGTGCTTTGGATGGCACTGGCCTAGTGGATGCGGGGCGCGGGACTGATCCGTTACACTTGGGGCCGGCGGCAGATCCCGGCGGGACGTCCGAACCACCTGGGCAGGCTCGGGAAATCCAGACGATCTCCCCACCCATGAGAATAGCTCATCTGTCAAGCTCGCCTCCTCCCCGTCGGCCCCTGAAGGCAACCGCTCGGCATAGGGAAAGGCCGTTTCGCCACAGGGATCCCTCCAAAAACAGTAATATAGAGTCTACTATCCGTAGTCAGGTATGGGCGTCCGGCAAAGGGCCTGTCCATAGCTTTCCGAGGGCACCGTCTCTGGATCTTGGCCGTTTCGGCGGGCAGAGGTAAGCTGTCCGGACGATGCCGCCAGACTTGGTTCGAACGTCGGAAGGTGCGACACCCTGTACACCAGGGGACTCCGGCCTGTGTTGCCTGAGCTGCCAGTACAACTTGACCGGCCTGACGGAGAACCGCTGTCCGGAGTGCGGCCGCGAGTTCGATCCGGAGGCCCTGAGACGCATCTTCTCAGGCGAACCCCAGCCGATCCCGGGTTGGGATGATGGCAACCGTACCTGGTTCTTTCTGGCCTTCTTCCGGGTCTGCTGGATGACTTGGTTTCACCCGGTCCGATTCGCCCAGGTGTTTCCCTGGTGCGTCAATCCCCATTCCGCATTGAGTTACTGGTTCCTGACTCGAACTGTCATGGCTGGTCTGATCTTCGGTGTGGCCGCCACCGGCCTGTTCGGCGATCTGTCATCCTCGTTCGATCGTGCCAATCTCCTGGCCGCCGTGTCCGCTGGAGTATCCGCGTCCCTTGCCTGTGAGGCAGTCTTGGTGTTCCTGCTTGAGCTGGCGTCTCGACGACGAATCACGGTCCGTCCTCAGGGTGGCGGTTCCGTGTCCTGGTGGGCCTTCGTCGGCTTTCATGGCGGCTTCCTGATCATGAGCACCCTGACGGTGCTGTTCATCCTGGTCACAGAAACAGAGGTCACCCTCAACGTGAAACACTCGTTCTGGGAACGCTTGGTCGTGGCCGTCCTCTGCGTAGACGTAGCCTGGTGGTGGTACTGCCTCGGAAAAGGCGTCGCCCAACGCACGATACCAACCAAGGGCAGGATACTTGTGATCTGCCTTATTCCGGCCGTGGGCGCCGGTGCGATCCTGCTGGGCATCCACGCGGCTTTCTTCTATGGTTTCAGGATTCCCTGGCCGCCTCGCCCGTCTTAGGTCCGTTCTTGCTTCGTCCGACGGAAACAGCGGAGGGTGCGAGTCCTTGCGACCTCCGGCATGCGGTTGCTGTGCCGGGTTCTGTGCCGCGCTCGCCGGGACTTCCGCAGCTCCCGTCATGGCCCGTCGCGGAAGGTCCACGGCCTACGGAAGGGTGTGAGCCGAATTGGCCTCGCCCGGCGTGGGATCTGCCATCGCACCCCAGGCACCCGTACCGTTCGGGTAGCGGCCAATGGACACGTCTGCCGTTTGCGGTCCAAATTGAACAGCGTCCAACCGCGTGACCCCGTCCCGATCGAACAAGCCAACGGCCTCGCCCTCGGTTCCGTCCAGCTTGAAGTCCACGTGCCGGGCACCCTGGGTGGGGTCGCTGTCGGCATAGAACACCATGAACTCCCCGGACTTGATGCTCAAGCCACGGGGGAGTTGCCACTTGGTGGGCGTGGCTAGTTCGTCGGTGACGTACATCCCGCCAAGTTCCACTTCGAACGGGTTGGGGTTGTAGAGCTCAAACCAGTCCGGGAAAGCCCCTGGCTCCTCCGGGTCCTCCAGGGCGGTGGCGTTCGACGCCATCACCTCGTTGATGTACAGCGGCACCGCCCCCACCAGATAGTCGGCCGTGTTGACCGCGCTCCATTCGCCGGTGTTGTCCAGAACGCGTGCCTTCAGACGCGTGTTCTCGTTGATGACGATGGTCTCCGTGGCGGGAGGTGGGCTGGTCGGGATGGCGATCAACTCCAGATCGAAGCCGAGATCCGTGCTACTGCCCGAGATCTGGTGTACTTCGACCGCCACCAGGTTCGTTGCGTTGGCGACCAGGAGAGTGTTATACGGTGCTGCCGTGAGGTCAACAGTCCCTTCAAAGAAGGTCTGCTCACCGTTGCTGGCATCGACGGTACTGCTGGCCGTGGTCCGGTAGTTGAAAGTGGCTGGCATGTTCGTGACCGAAGACGGGAGTGGAAGCTGGGTGCCGTTGATGTAGACTACGCCGCCGTCGTCGCGCAGCAAACACACCTTGAGGCTGGCGTACTGCGTCGAGTCGCCGACAGCGAAGGTGTGGCGAAAGTAGTAGGTGATGTGCTTACTGCTCGAGCTTGGGCCGTAGCTAAGCCTGGGCAGCGTTTCACCGTCGTTGCCGTATCCCAGCCGCGTGGCCTGTGGTCCCTTCCAGTTGGAGTCCTCAAATCCGAGGATGGTGCTCATCCAGCCGGTGCCGGCCTGATTGGAGCCGTCGTCCAGGTATTTCCACATCGCGTTTCTGGCCACCAGGGTCACGGGGGTAGGGATGACGGCGTGACTCTCAAAGGAGAGCGCCTGCGGCACCACCGCCCCGCCGGGCAGCCGTGGATCGGTTCCGTCCAGCGTGTAGTAGACGGTGCCACCGACGCCCGCCGGGAAGCTCAAGGTGACCTCGGTTCCGAGGGCCACGTTGCCGCCGGCGCGACTGAACGCCGGCGGGTCGCGGAACCAGCCTTTGTTGCGCAGCTGCTGGACCACCACGTTGGTGCGGTTGGGCAGGTAGGTATCCAAGATCCAGTTCACCTCGGGCAGCCAGTCGTCGATCCGGTTTCGCGGCGGCTCGCGCTTGGAATCGCCCCAGCGAGCCGACTCAGCGATGATGGCCAGGTCGATCTGGTCCCGGCGGGCCGTCATGCGGGCGATGTTGGGTTGGTCGGTGAGCGGGCCGCCATTGAACATCATCTGGTAGACGTGGTCGCTGAAGTGCGTGCGGTAGTCCGAACAGACCGCGAAGTCCTGGTGTATGCGGAAGGGATTGAAATAGTTGAAGGTCCGGCCGACGTCGAACGGGCCGGTACGATCCTCGTTTGGATCGCGTGACCAGCAGCCCATCGAGTGTTCCGCGTCGTGACGGAAGAACCGGAACCCGCTCAGACCGTTGCGGTCGCGTATCGCGAAGAAGTTGTTGGAGAGCTGTCCCCAGACAGACACCGGCCCGTCGGGGTCGCCGGTCAAGATCGTGCAGAGCATGTAGTCGATCAGGCTGTCGGGATCCACCATCACGTCGTAGTCCGCGTTCCGCGTGCCGTCGGGGTTGCATCCCAGAAGCTGCTGGTAGACCTCGTTGGTGACACCGCCGTACTGGGTTGCCCCGTCCTCGCCGCACATCTGCCACAAACGGTAGAAGGCGTCGATGTCGCCGTTGGTGGCGTAAATCTCGTAGTTGCTCTGGGGATCGCATTTGATCACATCGTAGTCGGAGTCGCTGCCGCCGAAGTAGGTGGCCGCGAAGTCGGCTTCCGGGCGCTCGTCGGTGTAGTACAGGCCCCAGTAGACACCGTTGATGTACAGGTGGTAGAAGCGGGATCGCCCGTAGGGCTCACCCATGGCGCCCTGCGCGTCGCGCGAGAAGACGTCGCGGAGGAATGTGCTTCGGTAGTCGCCCTCGAAGGACCACGAGTAGTTCTGGGCAGTGGCTAGGTCTACCTTAGTAAACTCGCTGGCCCCCTCGTCGCCGAAAAGCGGGAACTTCAGTCTGCCGTCGCCGTACTCGGCCCGGAAGAAGAGCCTGAAAGCATGCTTCGGGTTGCCGCCGCTGCGGCTGTAGCCGCCGCGGATCCGCAGGCCGCCATTGATCTGAAAGCCCTCGCTGCCGTCGGGGTTGAGCAGCTCGACCGACGTCAGACGCTCCCAGTCCCGGCCGTCGTTGTAGGCATTGACGTAGATGCCGGCGGCCGGATCGAACAGGTTGCCCAGGTCGGTGACCAGCGAGATCGATGGGATGGAAAGCAGCGCGCCGTGCATCAGAGCGGAGTACCGCAGATCATTCAAGATGTTCGGGTCCAGCCCGTAGTTCATGGTTTGGCCGTTGACGCTGCCGCTCGGCCAGCCGGGCCCCGGCGCGACGCCGTCGGGCGAGTGCTGAATCACGTCGTCGATGAACAGATACGTATGCGTCGCAACCCGGGAGGGCAGGTAGTTGTCTCGGAAGGCGGCTGCCCGGACGGTGCTGGTCTTGTCGATCGTGATGGGGCCAGTGTAGTCCGTGCCGTGGGACACGGTGGGCGTCGAGCCGTCGAGCGTGTAGCGGATCTGCGAACCGGCCGTCGCAGGAGTAAGCACGAGCTGGAAGGGGCTCTCGTAGAGCCCACGCGGCGCGCTGAACTCCACGCCGTGGCAGAAATCGATGCTACCGCTGGTGTTGGGCGCCCCGGGGGTGGGCGTCGCGAAATAGTGCACCTCGTCGGTACTGGCGCCGATGGCAAGTTCCGGAAGAACCAGGAAATCGCCGTTGCCCGCGTCGTTGTTCAGCCCGTGAATGGCCAGGAGGTTGCTGCCCGGCCGCAGGTAAGACATGAGATTGGTCAGGTTGAAGGTCTCAAAGTCGGCGGCATCGCCGATCGGGCGGTCGGCGGTTGCGGCCGAGTTCCAGGCCAGGTTCGCGGGGGCGTTTCGCCGAATCACCTCATGCCCGTTGAGATATGCGACGAAGCCATCCTCGTACTTCACACGCAGCGTCATCAGGTTGTAGGCTGACGGCTCGGCAATCTGGAAGGGCACCCGGACCCATAGTGAGGCGTTGTTGCCGCGCATGGCCGACCCGACGTCCGTGCCGATGTCGGCGGGCAGCACGCTGACTTGGCCTTCCCCCACGAGGCGGAAAACGCTGGCATTGAACGCCTCATGGTATCCTGGAGCCCAGAAGAACTCCAGCTCGGAGCCGCCACCGCGCTCGTAGTAGACGAGCCACACCTGATAGGCCCCCGGCTCGGTGATGCCGAAGGTCTTGAGCGTGTCGGCCGGCCCTCGCGGATTCGGATGGGAGGATTCGAGGACCGTCGCTCCGCGGGTCAGCTTGAGATGAAAGCCGTCGTCGCTGTTGACGCCAAAGGTGTACTCGCCAGCCGCGGGAATCATCACCGTTCCGGTCACCAGAACCACAAAATCATTGACGTCCGATCCAATCTGCGTGCCTGGAAAGGGGGCATCGTTCTCGTAATTGGCCGAGCCGCTGGTATTGAGGTAGTTGACCACCGGCGCGGTCTCAGTCACCGCCCAACTCTGCTGGGCAGGATTGACCACGACGCTCTCGGCTTTGGCCAGGGTGTCCACGGTGATGCTGGCCTTGTAGGTGGTCACAGTAAAGTACATCGCCGAGCTGAAGCCCATGCCCGTCGGCCCAGCGGACCAATCCGCGTCCGAGTAGTCCGGGTCGGTCCAACCGGCGCCCAGGCCAGCATCGGCCACGGTGGGAACGCGGTACCTGACCGACGTTGCGGCCGAGACCAGTTTGACTGCCGACTGAGACAGGCCGTAGGAGACGTCAGTCAGCTGCTGTGGGTATTGCGGGTAGGCCGAGACGATGGTGTGGCCGTCCGGGGCCACCAGGGCGATGAAGGCGTTGAGGGCATCGCCGTTGCCGTTGTCGCTGAGCTTGAAGCTGGTATGCAGGGGCTTGCTGGGGTCCGTGCGGTCCTTCCCCGACGCGAACACCACAAGGTATTGACCCTGAGTCATCGCTACGGCGGGAAAGGCCCATTTGGTTAGCTCGGTGGGATCATCGGTCAGGTAGTATCCGGCCAGATGGAAGACCGGTCGGCAGGGGTTGTACAGCTCGATCCAGTCCGGGTGGCTGCCATCCTCGTCGGCCAGGCCGTTCGCATTGCTGGCCACGAACTCGGTGATGAAGATACCATCCAGATCGCCGGTCGATACGGCGACCTGCGCCCCCGACGCACACGCCACGAGAATGGCGAGATCGTCCTGGTTGATGGCCCCGTTGCCGTCCAGATCGGCGTCCAGGCACCTCGGATCTGCGATGGGCAGGCTCCCGCTGAAGCAGGCCTGCAGATGCCCGAAATCGCATTGGTCGACGTCCGTATCGCCGTCGGAATCACAGATCCGGCACCCGCACGTCCCCACTTGGGCCTGCGAAACGGTACTCAAGCAGAGTAGCCCGATCAGACCCGCCAACGCCCAGGCAACTTTCCGCGCATGATGAGCCACGGTACGTACCTCCCTTTGTCGGCCGAAGGACAGGTGTGCCGGGCCGACGAGTATGGCCTTTATCGGAAGGGCACGACTCCGATTCCATTGTACCAAGCTGCCAGTATTCAATGAAGGGTTTGGGCCAGCACCTCTTCAGGGGGGCTCGACCGGAAGACACGTCGGGCCGGCTCTCGAGACCATACGTTACCCACACCTCTCCGAGCTCCGAGAGCCTCGACGGGGAGAATCGGCTGACGGCCGCCGCGTACGGGTCCGTTGTCACGGGACGGCTGCGTTTGAAGCAGGAACGTTCCTCTCCTCTGGACTGCCCACAGCCGGAACAGGAGCCGATCCCGTGTGATGGGGTTGCCCCGGCCGGGTGGCCGGTTCCTGGTCCACCAGGATCCGGCCTCGGGTGTTTGCCGTCTGGACGCGGCGGAAACCGCGTTCCGCCAGATCGCCGAGATCGAATCTGAGCCGCTTCTCCTTCGAAATCGCCCTGGCCCGTTCGACCAGCTCGCGCGACCGGACCTGTTGTGTCCGCGGCACCGCGATCAGGATTCTGTTCCCGGTGTTGCGGACATTCAGAATGTACAGCTCATCGAAGACGCTCTGGTAGGTTCGCACCATGGAGTCGTAGAGAGGATTCGAGTCGCGGCTCCAGACATTCGCCACCACGATCCCTCTCGGTGACAGTGCCCGGCGGACCGCTCTGAGAAACTGCTGTGTCGCCAGGTGATAGGGAATCTCCTCATCGCTGAACGCGTCGAGCAAGATGATGTCATAGGGATCCCGGCACTTCTCGATGAATCGACGTCCGTCATCGACGTGGGCGCGCATGGTGGCGTCTTCACGGAAACCGAAGAACTCCTTGGCCACGTGAACGACATCGGGGTCAATGTCAACCACATCAATGATCGCGGCCGGGTAGTGCGCATGCAGCAGGCTCGGGATTGTCCCGCCGCCCAAGCCGATCATCAGCATGCGTTTGGGTGGCTCAATGAAGGCCAGGCCCATGAGCATCGCCTTGGCGTAGGGGAGCTCGACGTGATCAGGGTCTCCGACTTTGACGACACTCTGCCTCCCCCCATAGTGGTCGAACGAGAGCGTGCGCAGTCCTTGATCATCCTCAGTCACCACGACCAGGTTGTATGGTGACTGCTTCTCATAGAGCACCTTCTCGGCCGCTCTGGCGGTCGTCCCTGCGGCAAGTGCCGGCACCATCGCGAGGAGGTAGGTTCTTCCACTCATCATTGCTGGTTCTCCGTGTGGTCATCTTGACAAGGACTTGGTCCTCTGCCTGATCGCTCGGCGCTGCAGGGCGGCGTGTGCCCGAAGCCTGAGCCTGGCGCACCTCGCGGCTGCCGGACGGCCCTGTCCGCCGAGACGCCTCGCCATTCAGTGGCGTCACATTCCTATACCGCGAATGCCGGTGCTCCGCCATACCGCAGGGACCGCAGTTTCTCCCCCAGCTGCACGCTTCCGGCGAAGGGGCCTCACCGCTCCGGGTCGATATACCAGAGTACTTTGCAGCAGCTGACTTGTTACTTCAGACAATCCGGATCGGCCGGCGCATCCGCCCCGCTGAAGCAGCGCTGGAAGAGGCCGAAGTCTGCTTGGTCCACGTCTTGGTCGGCGTCGAAATCATACGGCGAGCAGCTTGGGCCGGGAGCGATGGCCGGGCCTGAAAAACACGGGGCGAAGAAGAAGTTGAAGTCGTCCCGATCCACGTCGCCGTCGCGGTCGCCGTCAGGCGCGATGGCCGTGACCAGCACGAGGGACAGATCCGGGAACACGTTCGGTATCCAGGGGCCCGCTGGTGAGGGCGACAGGGCCGGCGTGTCCAGGTAGCTGTCGGCGGATGTCATCCACTGCCACCTGGGATCAGTCGCGTTGATGTTGAGGAAGTACTCTCCGGGGCCGGGTGGTACGAAGGCCGGATTCAGACGGGCGTTGAACTCGTAGATGGCGTCGCCGGTCGCGGCCCAGTTCACGAAGTAGCGGCTGGCCTGCACCAGTTGCCCTGCCAGGGGGGGGCCGGGCATCGGAAGGCTAAACGGATGCGGGGCTCCGTCTGAGGCGAACCACTGAATCACGAACGGCTCGAGGTAGGGCATGTTCGGCCGGTGCATGCCTGGTTCGCCGGCGTAGGTGCCCCACCAGCGCAGACCGTCCGCCGCGGTCGAGGCCGCACCGGTGCACAGGAAATCATCTGCGCAAACCTGGCCGCCAGCCACACTGCTCGGCCGGAAGCCGCCGGTGCTCATGTCCGGGGCCTGCCACCATCGTTCCGTTCCACCGAACGCGGTCGGGTTGCCCGTGACCCAGGACCACACCTCGACAGTCTCGTGTGCCACCAACGTCATGTTGGGCATGGTGGCCTCGTCCTGGAGCATGGTGATCCGGGCTGTCCCCAGGGATAAATCGGTGGCGCCTCCCGCGTCAAAGTACGCGGCCACGCCGCCTTCGATCTGGGCCTGCGTCTGGGAGAAGGAGAAGGCGAAATCCGCCGTGTCCGTGCCCGGCGTCCAACTCACCGCCAGCCCGCCGTCGGGACTCCGCGTAATACGGAGCTGATAGATCATGGCGCCGGCCAAATTGTTCGGGTCATCGTCCGATCCCGCCCTGACGTATTGGCTGACAATGACCTGGTTGGTGCATCGGCTGCCGTCCGCTGCAATCTCCGGCGAGAGGCCTGCGGATCCCCCCGTCCACGAACCACCAGCCATCAGGGACAGTTCCGGTTCCACGTAACGGTGTAGGCCGTCAGAGTCCGTCGGGAACGGATCGCAGACCAACCCGCTCCACGACGGGTACGGCTGCGAACCGAACACGATCGGGTCGGCCATGCCATTGGCCCAGGCGGTGGCATGTCCGGTGCCGTCACCACAGTCCTTGACTTTGGCAAGAGCGAAGATGACAGTCTGGGTGCGGACCTCCACCGAATTCCCGCGGACCGTCCAGTCCACTCGAATCTCATTACTGGCATGACCCTCTGCGTCCTTCACGGCCGCGTCAGCGCGGACGGACATGTTCTGGCCCGTCACGGTCAGCTTCTCTCCGCTCTGCCGGCTGACGGTGAGGTAGACGCCCGACTTGGAGTTGTCCTGAGGGGGAGCCGTACCATGTCCGCAGGTGGCCGTGGCTTTGGCCCTCACCATGCCGGTCGAAGTGGCGTAGAACGGGACCGGAACGTTCACGGTGTACTTGTTCTGTACCGCCGGCGGGTTCACGTCCGTGATCTTCTTCCACGGGTCGTCGGCTGCCCGGCTGGCGGCCGTGAGTAGTCCCGCCGCCACCAGAACTGCCAGCGGCAATCTGCCCCTGCTTCTCAAGATTGTCACCTGAGTCACGCTGTCACCTCCACGCCCGAAAAGGGCATCCGTTCGCCGGGGTGCGTACCGGGTGCCTGCACCCGCCAACCGGGTCCCGCTGCGCCCGCACGGCTGGAAGCTGCCGAGGTGCTCCTCACCGACAAGTCCCAAATCACCTTGGCCCGGTTGCGCCACCGGACCGACTCCCATTCTCATCGGTATCGTCTTGACCGCAGAAGGAATACGCTGGGAGAAAGGTGGAAATGCTCGGCAACCCTTCCCCGCCGATCTGCTATCCCAGATACCAGCTTACCATCCTGTCTCCCGATCGCAAAACGGAAATGACCGAGAAACGAGCGATTCGACAACGGACAACGGCGCGACCGCGATCACCGTCGGGCAACGAAGCTCCGGGTCACCGTGGTGAGAGAATGAGGACTTCGGGCTTTCGTCCGGGCAACGGCACGTGAGTCAAGGACGTGGCGGCCGCTCGGGGTGATTCTGAGTGCCTGCGGGCCGCCGCCCGCCAACCTCGGATGCCTTTCGCCATGGCGGGCACCAGTTGACAGGGCGTCGCCGTATCGGCCCCTGGCGTCTCGCGTCCTCGGCCGGACGCGGCCCGTTTCGCTCCATTGCTGATTCCCTTCTCCCGCGGTGGCCTGACACCGGTCCTTTGCGGGTTCTGGCCACCCGCCGAAGGCTGGCCAGGTGTCCCGTCTGCCGGGGGCTGCTTCTCAAGACGATGCGATCAGGCTCGTTCGTGCCCGCCGTTGCCATTCGTGCCCGCAGCCGGCCTCAGATCGAGTAGTCATCCACGAAGACCTTGATCGAGCGGGGGCTGACGAAGACCGTCCGGCCCCTGTACAGATCGAGTTCGCGGTACCGGTGATGGGGCAACTCGACGAAGACATGCTGCCCGGTGTCGCTCAGCAACTCGATCTTGACGTGGCCCCCGGCGGCGTTGATGTGCTGGACCGTGGCGGGGAACGCCGGGCGACCCGTGGCTTCGACCTCCAGCTCTAACTCGTGCGGCCGAATGAACGCTCTTGTGTCCGTCGCTGCGGCCCGGTCCGGATCGACGCTCTGGACTTCGAGCGGCCCGAAGAAGAAGCGTCCGTCTTCGGCACGGCCCTGGAACACGTTGACATTGCCCAGGAAGTTCATCACGAACTCGTTGGCCGGCTGATGGAAAACCTCCTCCGGTGTGCCGATCTGCTCGATCCGACCCTCGTTCATGACCACGACACGGTCGGAGACCTCGAGGGCCTCCTCCTGATCGTGAGTCACGAACACGCTGGTCAGGTGAATCTCGTCGTGCAGGCGTCGAAGCCAGCGGCGGAGTTCCTGGCGAACCTTGGCGTCGAGGGCCCCAAACGGCTCATCGAGCAGGAGGACCTGAGGCTCGACCGCCAAGGCCCGGGCCAGAGCCACGCGCTGCCGCTGGCCACCGGAAAGCTGGGAAGGGTACCGATCGGCCAGCCAGTCAAGCTGTACGAGTCTGAGCAGGTCGTGCACGCGGTCGCGGATCTCGCTTCGTGGCGGACGGAGAACCCGCGGCCGAACGCGCAGGCCAAAAGCAACATTCTCGAAGACGGTCATGTGCCTGAACAGGGCGTAATGCTGGAACACGAAGCCAACGCGGCGTTCGGCCACCCGACGGGCCGCCATGTCCTCACCATGAAACAGGATGGTCCCGCTGCCCGTGTCCGCCACCTCCAACCCGGCAATAATCCGCAGTAGGGTCGTCTTGCCCGATCCGGACGGGCCGAGCAGGGCCACCAATTCACCGCTGGCGACGTGTAGATTCACGCTCTTCAGTGCGGCGAAATGGCCGAAGGTCTTGGAAATCCGCCGGATTTCGATGCTCATGAAGGCCCCATGATCCCGGCCCGACAGTCAACGCGAGGCGGCGGCCAGACCGCGATCCAGATCCGCGATCAGGTCATCTACGCACTCGATCCCGACCGACAGCCGGATCGTCGCGGGACTGAAACCGGCAGCCCGCCGGCGGTCCTCCCCGATCGACGCATGGCTCATCGTCCAGGGCTGCTCCACGAGCGACTCGACTCCGCCCAACGACTCGGCCAGCGAGAAGTACTGGAGCCGGGCGAACAGGGCGTCGGGCGTCAGCTGGTCAAGATCCAGGTCGAAGCTCACCATGCCGCCGAAGCCACGCATCTGCCTGCAAGCCAGCTCGTGGCCGGGATGGGCCGCCAAGCCTGGGTAGTAGACCTTCTTCACACGCGGGTGCTGCTCGAGCCAGCGAGCGATGGCCAGGGCATTGGCCTGATGAGCTTCCATGCGGCAAGCCAGCGTCTTGACCCCGCGGAGCACAAGCCAGGCGTCGAAGGGCGAGCAGGCCGTGCCCAGGGCGTTGACCAGGTGGCCGATCCGCTCGCCAAGCACGGCGTCCTTAACCACGATCGCGCCCCCGACCACGTCACTATGTCCGTTGAGGTACTTCGTCGTCGAGTGAACGACTATGTCCGCCCCGAAGCCGAGCGGGTTCTGGAAATACGGGCTCATGAATGTGTTGTCGACGACAGTCAGGATCCCGCGCGGGCGGGCGGCGGCAATCACCGCGGCCAGGTCGACCAGGTTCAGCAGCGGGTTCGACGGCGTCTCGATGACCATCCCTCGGGTGTTTGGCCGAATGGCCCTGCGAACCTCGTCGGGATCGCCCATCCGCACGAAAGAGGTCGTGATTCCGAGACCGGGCAGGACGTCCTGGAGGAGCCGAATCGTGCCACCGTAGATGTCGTCACCGGCGATGAGGTGGTCGCCGGATCTGAACAGCATGGCCACTGAGCTGATGGCCGACATGCCCGTGCACGTTGCCCAGGCCGCAGTCCCCCCCTCGAGAGCGGCTAGGTTCTCCTGCAGGGCCGCCCGGGTCGGATTCGCCGACCGCGTGTAGTCGTAACCCTTGGTCACGCCAACCCGCTCGAAGGCGAAGGTCGAGCTGGGATAGATCGGCGTTGTCACCGAGTTGAAGGCTGAATCCTTGTCCACGCCGTGATGGATCGCCAAGGTGCGAAAATCGGCCGATCTGCTGTTCGCGTGACTCATCCTGTGCCTTTCTGCTTTAGATACCCGCTCCGCCGGCGAACTCGTCGCTGAACACCTCCCGAGCCGTGACCGGCGAATAGGTGAATACTGACGCCAGAGTCGCCTTGTCCATCAGGCGAGCCGTTAGATTCCTTGCGTCGAGCAGGACCCGTCGAAAGCGGCACACCGGCTCCTGACTGCACCTCTCGTAGTGGCTGGACGACACGCAGGCGATCGGGGCCAGCAGGCCGTCGAAGAAACGCACCACCTGCCCCATGGTGATCTTGTCCGGGCTTCTGGCCAGACGATAGCCCCCTTTCTTGCCAGGCACGCTCTCCACCCACCCTTGCTCCTTCAGGGCGAGCATGATGTGCTCGAGGAACCGCTTGGGAACATCGTTTCGCTCGGCCAGCGCCCGAATCGGTATCGGGTTGCGTCCATGGTGCTCGACCAGGGTGAAGAGGGCCCGCAACGCATAATCCGTTTTCATCGAGAGCTTCATGAACGCTCATCCTGGGCTATCATTGAATATCTACTCAAAAGGTCGACATTATTGCTAGTATAGGCCAGATCTCCTGAATGTCAACGCGATCGGAAGGCATGGGTCATCTCGACGGCTCTTCGGCCGGGCCCCGGGCTTGGAGTCGCCGTCCAGCTTGGGCGACGTAGGAACCGAGATTGTATCCACAGACACCCCCTCATCCATTGCCCGGCACCTGCCGTTCTCTCCGCAGATCTTGAGCGGCCCATTCGTCTGATGCGTGTCGGCCACGCTCGACAGGGGGATGGCGCTCGGTCCCGGACGGGCGGCACCGCGCCCCCTGGCCACCGGTGTCGTTGGCACCCTAACCGTCGTCCCAGAAGGATCGGTGGTCAGCCGACGGTCGCGAGGTCGCTTCGGCGTCTCTTGGGAATCGACCGATGTCGTTTCGCTCATTGAGCTTCCGGGGAGCCGTGTGGAGGGCGCTGGGGATGGACAAACCTGCGGGGGCCGGCGGGAGGACCGGGCCGCGAGACGAACGGAAGGAGTCGGCCCCGAAGTAGGCATCGACCACTCCCCCTTTCTCGTGGCTTCGTCCTCAGTTTTTGGGCGGACACTCCGGTAGGGCTATAATCATCACCTTCTGTTTTTTGGAGGTCATGAATGAAGTTGCGTCTACGTACGACATTGTGTTCTCTGACCATCCTGGGGCTGGCCACGATCAGCGGTTGCGGATGTGCCGAGATCAACTACATGGTCGGGGCGGCAGGCGGGGAACTCCACCTCCTCAGCTCGATGGTTCCGATTGAACAAGGCTTGACCGACACGAGTCTCAGCGAGGAGGAGTTGGCGAAATTGGATCTGGTCATCCGCACCCGGGACTACGCCGAGCAGACCATCGGGCTCAACGTCGGTCACAGCTACCACAACTTCGTCAACCTGCACGGCGGGCCGCTGGCGTGGAATCTCTCCGCGTCGCGCAAGGACGCGATCGTACCCTACACCTGGAGCCTGCCCTTCGTCGGGTCGATCAGCTACCTCGGGTACTTCAACTTAGATGAGGCCAAGGCGGAACGCGACCGACTGGTGGATCAGGGCTACGACACCATGATCTACGAGCTTGACGCCTACAGCACGATCGGTCTTCTTCCCGATCCACTGACATCAGCCATGCTCGGTCGCGACAGCGTCAACCTGGTGGACACGGTTATCCACGAACTGCTGCACAACACCATCTGGTGTGCCAGCGATGCGGTCTTTAGCGAATCGCTTGCCACATTCGTCGGACGAACCGGGGCACTGGAGTTCCTGACGGCTGAGTATGGTCCGGACGCAGCGATTGTGCACGACGCCCGGATCGGGTACGAAGACACGGACCGGTTCAACACCTTCCTGTTGGCCCTCACCGGGCGATTGGAGGAGCTGTACAACAGCAGCGTGGGCAGCGAGGCCAAGATCGCCGCCCGGGCGACGATCTTCGAGGACGGCCGGCAGCGGGTGGCGACCGAGCTGCTGCCGACGCTTAACGAGCCGGATCGTTATCAGAGCTATGCAGAGTTCCCATTCAACAATGCCTTCCTGATGGTGAATGGGCGGTACAATACCGACCTGGTGCTGTTCGAGCGGGTGCACGACCGAACCGGACGTGACTGGTCCGCGAGTCTTGCCGTCTTCCGTTCTGCGGCGAATTCGGGTGATCCGTTCGGGTTCATGCACTCCTGGTTGGGAGACTAGACTGCCCGGGACCCGAGGCCAGGCCCCCCCGCGGAAGAGTCCGGTTTCCTCGCCGCCGCATCGCTCCCAGTGCTCGAAGGGGGCCGCGTTCGGTCACTCATCGTACCGTTTTTTGCGTCGGTTTCGGAGATCCAACCATGTCGCAGCGAGGAGACATCGCTTTGTCGTGCAGGCCGCTGCTGGTCGTCATGGCGGCGGGAATTGGTGCGAGTCCGGCTGGCCTGATGGCCAAGGAAGCCAGCACCTTCTACCCGCGGGATCTGGTCGCCGCGGCTCGGGCCAGCTGCACCGCATCGGATTGGGCGGCGGCGGTCCGCAAGCAGGTCGTGGATGCGGCCCGACCCTGGAAGGACATGTCTGATCAGCAGGCATGGGACCTCGTGTTCGGCCCCACGATCAAGCGGTCGTGGATGGTGTTCTCCAGCGGCTTCTGTCCGGCATGCAGGCAGAGCGTGCCCATGTACAACTGGGAGATCCGGGCCCTCGATCGCCCGTGGAAGGTTCGATGCCCCCATTGCAGGGAACTGTTCCCCAAGAACGATTTCTGGACGTTCTACCGCTCGGGCCTGGATGAGAAGGCGGTGTTCGATCCCGGGCGGGCAGACCGGAGACTGCTCGTCAACAACGACCACCCGGACCCCGCCGATCCGCTGCACCTCTTCGGCGTCGATGACGGCAACGGCTATGTCGAGGGCGACAAGGTCTGGCGGTTCATCGGCGCGTATCTCATCTACGGCCAGTGGAAGCAAGCGATCGTCGGCGGTGTCCAGAAGCTCGGGGCGGCGTATGTGCTGACCGGGGATCGGGCATATGCCCACAAGGCGGCAATCCTCCTCGACCGCGTCGCGGATCTCTACCCGGATTTCGACTTCAAGACCCAGGCCTTCATCTACGATGTGCCCAGCTATGCGGCCGGGTATGTGTCCGTCTGGCATGATGCCTGCGAAGAGGTCCGCGAACTCGCTCTGGCGTACGACCAGATACGCGAAGGCATAAGCGGCGACGATGAGCTGGTGGCTTTTCTAGGTGGACTGGCCGGGCGACACAAGTCAGTGAATGCCAAGGCCTCGGTCGCCGACGTGCGCCAAAACATCGAAGACCGGATTCTGCGCGACACGCTGAACCACCGGCCGAGAATACAGTCGAACCAGCCTCGCACCGAAGTGGCCGAGGTCATCATCAAGACGGTGCTCGAATGGCCGGACAACAAGATCGAGGTCAATCGGCTCGTGGACGAGATCGTCAAGGCGGGTACGGCCGTGGATGGTGTCACCGGAGAGAAGGGGCTTAGCGGCTACGCGACCATCGGACCGAGGTCGCTCGCCGAACTGCTCGGTCGCTTTGACCGCGTGGATCCCGCGTTCCTCGCCGACTTGGTCAGGCGCCAGCCGCAGTTGCAGCAGACCTACCGCTTTCACGCCGAGACGCTCTGTCTGGACCAGTATTATCCCCAGATCGGGGACAGCGGGGCTTTCGCGCGCCGAGATGACTCCTATCGGGGTGTCGACTTCGTGAGGCCTGCATCCCTTGACCCATCCGGATTCACGTTCATGTGGCGACTTTACGAACTGAGTCAAGACCCGGCCTTCGTCCAGGCGATGTACCGGGGCAACGGCACCACGCTCGACGGCTTGCCCCACGATCTCTTCGCGGCCGACACGAAGCGTATTCAAAAAGGCGTCGAGGAGGTGATCGCCAGGGAAGGTGCGTCGTTCAGGCTGGCCGGCGTCAACAAGCGGCAGTGGCACCTGGCCATTCTCCGAAGTGGCCAGGGCGGCAACCGGCGCGCCGCTTGGCTGGACTACGACTCGGACGGCCGGCACAGCCACCGCGACGGCCTGAACCTCGGCCTCTTCGCCAAGGGGCTGGATCTGATGCCGGACCTCGGTTACCCACCGGTGCAGTACGGGGGCTGGGATTCCCCTCGGGCCAGGTGGTATACGACCACCGCGGCCCACAACACCGTCCTCGTGGACGGCAAGAACCAAGGGGCGGCTGCCGGCGTGAGCACCCTGTGGGCGGATGGTCGGCAGTTCCACGCGGTCCGGGCGGCAGGCGAGAAGCTCTACGGCATCCAGCGTTACGAACGCACGGTGGCGGTGGTCGACGTTTCCGATCGGGACTGCTATCTGGTGGATGTGTTTCGCGTGGCCGGCGGCAAGGAACATATCCGGTTCATGCACAGCCAGTATGCCAAACTGACCACCAGCGGCCTGTCTTTGTCGCCGGCCACCGGCCTCGAGGGCAACACCCAGATGCGCGGCTTCCGTATGGATTCCGGCCCGCGACCTGGCTGGAGCGCTGATTTCGAGATCGAGGATCGAAACAGGTACCTTCCGGAGGGAATGGAGGTTCACCTGCGCTATACCGACTTGACCACCGCCGCGTCCGGCGGAGTGGCCGAAGGCTGGGTGGTCGCCGGCCTCTTCAATTCAAACGATGAAGCCTGGATTCCACGCCTCCTGACCCGGCGAGTCGCCGATCACGCCCCGCTGGTCTCGACCTTTGTCGGCGTGATCGAGCCCTTCGAGAAGAGCCCCGTCATTGCCGGTGTTCGCCGGATGGCACTGGCCCGGGCTGGCGGCGGATCCTGTTCCGACTCGGCGGTGGCGATCGAGACACGCTTGACCGACGGGCGATCTGACCTGCTGGTCCTCGCCGATCCATGCGCGCCCAGTGCCCAGGAAGATGCTTCGGGGACAGACGCTGGCGTCATCGAGCAAGCCGACTGGCGGATCGGCCTGCAAGGCGAGCTCTGCATGATTCGTCGAGATGGCTCAGGAGCGGTGAGTTCCGTGGCCATCTGCAACGCGCGGGGGGTGACGATTGGCGATCTGTCGCTGAAGCTGGTTCGACCGGTTGACGCTCTCGAACTCGCGGTGACGCCCACGCAGGCAGCGGTCGTGGCCGGACCGACCGACGCGGTGGAGGATGTGCGCCTCGCAGGCAAGAGTATTCTGCGCCGCCAGGAACTCGACGCAAACGTCACACCGGGCACCTGATGTCCACGACCTGCATCTCGACATTCGTGTAGCCCCTGAACGTGTTGAGCCTGGGCGTGAAAGCGACCTGGCATCGCCGATGCTGGAGCAGAGCTGGCAGACGGTCCTTCTGGCTAAAGGCGACCGCCCGGCATCGCCGGTGGCCATCGGTCAGATGAAAGCTAAGGTGCTCGCCGGACGCACCCATGATTCGTGGTTCCCCGTCGACTTGCAGCGCACCGGACGCGAATTTCGGCCTTGGGTTTCCCTGCCCGAAGGGAGCGAGCTGCTCGATCTGCTGGACGGTCTGCTCGGACAGGTCGGACAGCCGCGCCTCGGCGTCCAGCCGGAGCGTGGGCTCGAGGTCCTGGGCAGTCAGCCGCTGATTGGCTCGGGCGACGAAGGCCGCGGTGAAGGACTCGACCCGATCGGCGGTAATCCGCAATCCGGCGGCCATCGCGTGCCCCCCGAACGCGATCAGGTGCTCACGGCACTCGGCCAGGGCATGGTTCAGCTCGAAATGCGGAATGCTCCGGCCGGAACCCTGGCCCTGGCCGCCGTCCAGGGCGATGATGACCGTCGGCCGGCGGTAGCGCTCCACGACCCGTGAGGCCACGATCCCGATGACCCCGGCGTGCCAATTCTCCGAAGCCAGAACGATTCCCCGCCGAGCATCGGACGCGAGATGGCGGGCTTCGATCATCGCACACGCCTCGTCGAAGATCTGCCGCTCGAGGCTCTTGCGCTCCTGGTTGTGCCGCTCCAGAAGCAGGGCGATCTCCCGAGCTCGCTCCGGCGTCGCACTGGTCAGCAGTTCGGCGGCCAGCTCCCCGTCGGCCATGCGCCCGGCGGAGTTGAGCCGCGGCGCCAGCCAGAAGCCCACATGCTCGCTGTCGAGCTTCTGGTCGGTGAGCCGGGCGGCTTCGATCAATGCCATGATCCCCGTCAGCTTGGATTTGGCCAGCCCGGTCAGACCGTGGCGGGCCAGCACACGGTTTTCACCGGTCAGCGGAACGACGTCCGCGATGGTGCCAAGGGCCACCAGGCCAGTGGCATCCACGAGAAAATCGCGGAATCGGGAGTGGACCTTATCGGTACCGCACAGGCTCCTGGCCGCCGCCCAGGCGAGCTTGAAGGCCACCCCGGCACCACACAAGTCCGGATTGGCATACCCTTCGCCGGCCCGCGGATGCACGACTACCTCCGCTTCAGGTAGCGTTCCCTCGAAGGCGTGGTGATCGGTAATGACCACGGCCAGCCCCAACTCGCGGGCCAGCCGGACCTGCTCGACAGCCGTGATTCCGCAGTCGACGGTGATCAGGAGACCAGCCCCCTCCTGGCGGATCTGCCGAATGGCGTCGCTGTTGACCCCGTAGCCTTCCTCAATGCGGTGGGGGATGTAGTAGGAGACTTGCGCTCCCGCCAAGGTAAGCAGATGCCAGAGGATCGCCGTGCCGGTCAGCCCATCGGCATCGTAGTCGCCGTAAATCACGATCGACTGGCGCTCACGCACCGCGCGAGCGATGCGCTCGGCGGCCTGAGTGACGCCGGGCAGCGATTCAGGGGCGTGAAGATGGCTGAGTTTCGGGTCGAGAAACGCCCTGACGCGGTCCGGTTCCATGATGCCTCGGTTGAACAGAACCTGGGCCACCAAGGGCGATACGCCGAGTCGCTGGGCGGCATTCTGGCACTCCGGCCAGGCGGGCGCGATGCTCCATGACTTGTCCATTTTGGCGGGGCCCTCCATGGCGCGTCCCTGTACCACAAACCCCGGGCAGTATAGTAGCCAGCGTCCGAGCCAACAACGCTCGGCCGGTTGGATTCTTCCCCGGCTCAGGACTATCCTGTCAATCACCATGGCATCCGGCAAGGAGAGCAAGCATGCATGGCTGCGGGCACTGGGCGGCGATGACATGCCCGCACGAATAGCCCTGGCGGACGGCGAATACGAGCACCTCCGGACGTACAAGCATGACTTCTTTGCAGCGACCGGCTTGTATCGCGGACCGGCCGGTCTGGCAGTTCTCAAGCTCGGCCGAACCGCGAAGTTGTTCGGGCTGCCGATGGCCTGGCTCGGCAGAATGCTCGCAGACCACGAACTGGCCGTCTACGCCGCTGCGGACGGAGTGGAAGGTATTCCTCACTGCCTGGGCAGATGGGACCGCACCGGGTTGATCCACGTCTTCGTCGAAGGCCATCCCCTTCAGCGGTATGAACGGGTGGACGACGCGTTCTTCGGTCAGCTTGAGCAGCTGCTCGACGAACTCCATCGCCGGGATATTGCCTACGTGGACCTCGAAAAACGCGAGAACATCCTCGTGGACCGGAGCGGCCGTCCGTCGCTGATCGACTTCCAGATCTCCTGGCAATGGCCCGCGACCGGTCGCCGCCGAGGTGTGCAGCGGATCATCCCCGGCTTCCTGGGCCGGTTTGTCCTCCGGCGACTCCAGGCCGCGGATCGTTACCATCTTCGCAAGCACCAGCGGCGTCATCGGCCAGATACACTCACCGCAGAGCAGCTCGCCGCCAGCCACCGAACCGGCATCCTCATCGTCCTGCATCGATGGCTCTCCTGGCCATTCACCGCCACGAGACGTATGATCCTCAAGCACGTGACCGGCCGCTCCCGCTCCGCAAAGCAGGACGGACCAGGCTTTCTGGAGGAAGTGGAGAATGGAGCATCGACAACGGAGAGAGAATAGCCGCCCAGGGCTGCATAGCGACCCTGGGTTCATGCAGGACTCGCTCCTTGATCCGGCTCTCAGGCCTACGCGATCCCACTCCAGCCGCGGTTCGACGCCTCCTGCATCCGCTTCCTGGTGTACCTACTGTTCGGTGTTGCCTGGTTCTGCTGCATGCCTCTCAACCACCCCCAGCTCGAGCTGATTGAACGGTTCCGCGGTCGCGTCGAGACGGCCATGGCGGAAGAAGCCGGTTTCGGTGCCTGCTCGCGGGAGGATCGGCAGGATCACTCGACGCTGGCTACCCGCTGGGTCGCGGACAAGCGGGTTTGGTACGAGTGCACGGTGCGGCCCTTTCTCCCCCAGGTCCGAGCCGGCATCATGACCGATGATCGGTGGCGCAGCGAGGGCTTCGAGCAGATGATCGAGGATTCCGGGGATACCATGCCGGAGTTCGTGGGCATGGGCTTCGAGAACGCAGGCTTGGCGTGGCCGGATCTGGTTGTCGAGCACTACCGCGATCAGGGCAGGTGCTTCTACTTCGCGACGCCGCTGGCCCTCGATTCAATCGGGCAGTTGGCCGACGAGGCGGTTTTCGATAAGATCCGTCGCATGTTGAAAGGGTATCACCTGGCCTTCACCGGCCTGGCCGGGCGTTAGAATGGCCGGATGGGCATGCGGGCAATCCCATGAGCCATGAACCGATAGGCTCCATCGAGACACTGCTGATCGTTGATGATGACGTCGTCCGCCGGATGGGCGGCCTGATCCGCCATCTGTGCGTCGGCATGATCGACGAGTCGGTGCGGGTGACGGTCCTGGGACACTCCTCCGATCCGGCCCTGGCCGATCGCGTGGGACCGGCCAGGACGGTCGTGTTGCCCCGGCGGTACCTGCCCTGGCACCGCCCGACCGCCGCGGCGGTCCTTGAGACCATCGGGGGACAGGTGCCGGACTTGGTCCACTGCCTATCGGCCGACCTGGCCCGGTGGTTCGCGAACTGGGCTGAGGATTGGGGCTGTCCGATCATCTGTACGCTCTGCGATCACGAGGACATCGACCGGTTCTGCTCCATGACCGCCGCGGATCGGTTGTCAGGTTTTGCGGTTACCCCAAGCGTCCGCAACACCCTGATCGAGCAATCTCCTGAGCTCGAGAGCCGCATCTCCGTCGTGCCCTTGGGCCTGCCTGCGGAGCAGGAGCCGCGCTGCGGAGGGGCGTCTGATCGCATTGCGACCGCGGTGGTAACCGCCCCGCTAAGCCGCAACTCCGGGCTGGATGTGGTCTTCAGGGCGATGAGGCTCGTGCTTCAGGACCATGCGGATGTGCACCTTTTCGTCCTGTCGACGGGCAAGGCCGAAGACTACTTCCGCCGACAAGTCGAAGACCTGGACCTTCGTGCACGGGTGACTTTTGCAGGCGAAATGAGCGACTGGACGATACTGAGGACGGCCATGGCTGCCGCGGACTTCTACATCATTCCGGGAACATCCGGGCGGTTCACGGCCAGCAACCTGACCGCCCTGGCCTGTGGTCTGGCGATCCTGGCACCCGAGGGCGGCATGGAAGACTACCTCATTGACGCCAAGACGGCCGTGATCTTCGAGCCCCGGCGCCCCAAGGACCTGGCTCAGAAGTGGCTGACCCTGCTGCAGGACCGCGAGTCGGCTAGGCGGCTCGCCCAGGGGGCTCTCGATCACGCTCGTTCCTGCCACCAGGCCAGCCGCATGGTGGCGGAGACCGCCGCCCACTACCGCCGGTTGTGCGGCATCCACGCCGCTCCTGCGGACTTGGCCGCCGGACCGTTCTGATCGCTTCCCAACCGGATTTGAGTATAATAGTCGGCGTCTTTCGGCGCGGGCGGCGCCGAAGGACGGGAGTCGAATCGATGCGAGTCCGGCGAGCCATCAGTACATCATCGACGACCCGGCGAATTTTGGGCGTGTCTCTTTTCTCAACAGCGATTCTTGGATTCCTGACTGGCACGGACACGACAAATCCGGCGGAGCGGCCGCCAAGCCCCGCGTCAAAAGCTGCCGCCTCGCAGTCGGCGAGCCCGGTGACGCCATCGGCCCCCCGCGAGCGACCGACTTCCTACGAGCGCGCCCTGATTGTCCCGATCGAGGACACGATCACGGATATCACCTACGACAGCCTCAAGCGACGCTTGGCTCACGCCAAGAAGGCGGGCGTGCCGCTGATCGTCCTCGAGATGGACACCCCCGGGGGGGCGCTCGGTGCCACGCTCGAGATCTGCAAGGCCCTGAAGGAGCAGCGCGACGGCGGCGTCAGCGTCTACGCCTGGATTAACAAGGATGCCTACAGCGCCGGCACGATCATCGCCCTGGCCGCCGACGGCATCGTGATGGCCCGCAACGCAACGATCGGCGATTGCCAACCCATCATGATGACCCAGGAAGGCGCCTCGGCCATCCCTGAGGACATCGAAGCCAAGGCCACCAGCCCCTTGCTGGCCGAGCTGCGCGATTCCGCCCGCCGAAACGGCTATCCGATGGACATGGTGATGGCCCTCATTCGCCCCGAGATGCAGATCTTCTGGGTGGAAAACACCGATACTCGGGAGCGGCGATTCGTCGACACCGCCGGACGCAACGAGTTGTTCGGCCTGCCCGACGTGGAGGAAACCACGGAAGCCAGCGGCGACAAGGAAAGCAAGAAGGCGGTGAAACGCAAGAAAGTGACCGAGCCCATCTCGGATTCGAAAAGCACAACCGCATGGAGGTATGTCCGCGAGGCGCCCGGTCTGGAAAAGGTGCAGCAGCCGATTGTCAGCGATCGTGAACTGCTGACCATGCGGACGGATGAAGCCCGGGCTTACGGATTCTCGATGGCCACGCTGAACAGTCAGATTGACCTGAGCCGGCATTTCAACGTCACCGGGCGGATGGAGAAGCTGGAGTACACCTGGATCGAGAAGGCCGTGGAGTGGCTGGCGTCGCCGATCGTCCGCGGTGTCCTGTTCCTGCTGATGATCCTGGGAGCCTACACCGAGTTCCAGCATCCGGGTCTCGGCCTGCCGGGAGTTGTCGCTCTCATTGCCCTGGTTCTCTTCCTGGGCGCGCCCTATATGGCCGGCATCACGGTGACGTGGGAGATCGTCGCCGTGGTACTGGGCATTGTCCTGGTGGGCGTGGAGATCTTCGTTCTCCCGGGTTTCGGGGTCGCCGGTATCGCCGGGATCCTGCTCATCCTGCTCGGTGCCGTCTCGTCGTTCATGCCGCCTGAGCCCGGCCTGCCGACCTGGCGCCCTTCGTGGCCAAGCCTGCCCGGTTCGCTCACTTACCTGCGGAACGGCTTGCTGACGCTGATCGGGAGCGTGTTCGGAGCGGTGATCGGTATGGTTCTCGTGGCCCACTACCTGCCAAGGACCCCTGTCGCCCGCCGTATGGTCAGCGCCAACCCCACGCATGAGCAAGTGACGATCGACGGTCCGTATGTCGGAGTGGCCCAACTGGGCGATCAGGGCACGGTCGAGGGGATCCTCCGACCGGCTGGCAAGGCGAGATTCGGCGACGTGCTGGTGGACGTGGTCAGCGAGGGCGAGTTCATCGGCAGTGGTTCGCGCGTGGTCGTGATCGAACGAGCCGGCAACCGAATCGTTGTCCGGCAAGTGCCGTAAATGGTACCATCGCGACCAATACCGTCGCAAGCACAAGGGAGCGGTGATCATGTCGCAGTGGTTGGGCATCATCATTCTCTTTACCCTGGGCGCGGGCCTGATCGTGGCAGACCTGTTCCTGCCGTCCCATCTCATGCTGACGGTCTGCGCCTTGGGCCTGTTTGCCTACGCACTCTTTCTGACTTTCCAGATCAGCGTGGTGGCCGGCCTGGTCGGCCTGGTTCTGCTGGTTGTCATCATGGTGGGGGTGATGGTGCTTTTCCTTCGTGTCTGGCCGCGAACCTGGGTAGGCCAACAGGTCGCCCCCCCTAACCCAGTTCTCGGCGAGAAGGACCGGTTGCCGCTCGAGGACCTCGAGCCGTTGATCGGCCGTCGGGGCGAGTCGCTGACCCCGCTACGCCCGGTGGGGGCGTGCCTGTTCGACGGCCGCCGCATAGAATGTGTGGCTGAACGCGGCGTGATCGCGCCGAACGTTCCCGTGGAGGCAATCCGCCTTGTGGATCGCACGTTGTGTGTCCGCCCGGTGTCTTCATCACCCGGGATCCTTTGAGAGAAAGGAGTGCCGATGCCGGTCAATCTGTTGATGCTCGCCGAGGGTGAGGGGTTCCAGTGGCAGTACATAGGCTGGGCAATCCTGGTCGTTGCCATCGTGGTGCTGCTGGCGTTCGTTCTGTTGGCGTTTCGGTTTATCGGTTTGTGGGTGCAGGCCTACACGAGCAACGCCGAAGTTTCGATCTTCGAGCTGATCGGGATGTACTTCCGCAAGGTGGATGCCCGGGTCATCGTGCTCAGCAAGATCCGGGCGGTGAAGGCCGGCTTGGGGCTCACCACCAATGACCTGGAGACCCACTATCTGGCCGGCGGGCGCGTGCCCAATGTCATTACCGCTCTGATCGCCGCCGACCGGGCACGGATCAACCTGGGCTACAAGACTTCCTGTGCCATCGACCTGGCCGGCCGCGACGTACTCGAGGCCGTGCACACCTCGGTCAACCCCAAGGTCATCGACTGCCCCGACGCCGCCCGCGGCAAGGGCAGTATCGACGCGGTGGCGAAAGACGGCATCCAGCTGAAGGCCAAGGCCCGGGTGACCGTGCGCACCAACATCGAACGGCTGATCGGCGGTGCGACCGAGGAGACCATCATCGCCCGCGTCGGCGAGGGCATCGTCACCGCCATCGGCTCGGCCGACAACTACAAGGCAGTCCTCGAGAATCCCGACACCATCTCCAAGCGGGTGCTGGAAAAGGGCTTGGACGCCGGCACGGCTTTCGAGATCCTGTCCATCGACATCGCGGACGTGGACGTGGGCGAGAATGTCGGGGCCAAACTGCAGGCCGACCAGGCCGAGGCCGACAAGCGGCGGTTTCAGGCCGAGGCCGAGAAGCGGGCCGCCCTGGCCCGGGCCCGCGAAGCCGAGATGGTCGCCCTGGTCCAGGAAAACCGGGCAAAGGTGGTCGAGGCCGAGGCCCAGGTACCCCAGGCCATGGCCGAGGCTTTCCGCAAGGGCTACCTTGGCGTGATGGACTACTACCGGCTCAAGAACGTCCAGGCAGACACGACCATGCGCGAGTCGATCGGCAAAGGCGAGGGTGACGTCAAGCTGTAGCCGGCCGGCGTTCCCGGGGGACACGGCCCAGGTTCTGCAGAAAACGATCTGCTGATCAGCGGAGCATTCAGTGTGTCGACATTACCCCTCCTAGCCCAGGACGGCAGCAGCTATGGCGAACTGGTGTATGTCATCGCCATCCTGATACTCTCCGGCCTCGGCGCGCTGCTCGAGAAGCTCAAGCAGAGACGCGAGCAACAGACCACGTCCCGTAAGAAAACTGGGGAATCGCCCCCCAAAGCCCCCGGGCTGCCCGAAAGAGCCCCACCTCCAACTGGCCGGACTGAACGGCCACCACCGTCTCGGACGCCTGCCGAGCCGTCGGTCCCACCTACCGTACGGCGGGAACCCCCCCCCGCGCCGCCTCAACGGCCCGCTCAGAGCCCGCCGCCAGTTCCACGACCCATCCCGGTGAGTCGCGAAGCTCCACCCACCTCCCGGCGACCGGTCAAGTCGCCTCCACGGCCACAGCAAGGCCCGCTTCGCCGCCAGGAGCCCGAGCCGAGGAAGCCCAAGATCGTCTCCCAGCCGCAGTTGGTTCCCGCCGTCCAGGTGCGCGCGGAGATGCAGTCGCCCACCCAGGTGACCAGCGCGCAACCGTTGCCGCTCGCTAAGCCAGCCCCGAAAGCCAGGCGACCTTTGACGCCACGCGAGCTGCGCCGGGCCATCGTACTGAACGAGATCCTCCAGCCGCCCGTTGGGCTGAGATAAGTGCGGCCGCCCAAACGGCCTGGATCGAGACTGGCAACGCCCCGTCACACCGAGAGGCCGAAACAGCGAGAGGAAGAAAGCCGAAAAGGGGCATTTCTCGGTGAATGCCTGTTGGTTGCGATGCGAATGCCCATCTCCATCGCGATTCAGCAGGCTGGCTTGATGCCAACCTCGGCCAGCAATTCCAGCACAAGTTCCATGGGCAGGCCGACCACGTTGCTGAAGCTGCCGTCGACCAGGGTGACGAATGGATCGCCGTCATCTTGGATGCCGTATGCCCCGGCCTTGCCCTCCCACTGGCCGCTGGCCAGGTAGGCCTCCATCTCACAGTTCGACATCCGCCGCATGGTTACCTGCGTGACGGCATGACGGGTGATCTCGCGGTAATCGGCAGGGGAGAGGACGGTGACGCCGGTGATGACTTTGTGAGTGCTCCCGCTCAAGGCGTCGAGGATCCGGCGGGCGTCGTCACGATCGGTCGGTTTGCCCAGGATCTGTTCGTTCAGGGCGACGACCGTGTCAGCGCCCAGCACGACCCGGTCGGCATGATCGCCGATCACGCTGCTGGCCTTGCCGTAGCTGGTCGACTCGGCGTAGAACTCCGGCCCGCCAAGCCATCCCGCCGGATCGGGTTCCTCGAACCGGGGCGACACGGCCTCAAAGGGAATGCCTGCCTCGCGCAGCAACTGCAGGCGGCGCGGACTCTTGGAGGCGAGGACAAGCGATTTGCGCATTCCAGCGAATCTCTCATTCATGGTCGTCAGTATAGCGTGCGTCATCGTCTCTGGAATGGGTCGATCAGGAGTGGTGATGCGGTGAGCGGGTGTAAGGTTGTCCTGGTGGGCATGCTGGCGGCGGTACGGGGTCGATGCCGCCCATGCTGAACGGGTGACATCGGGCCAGCCGTTTCATCGCCAGCCACATGCCGCGCCACGGACCATGAGTGTGAACCGCTTGCAGGCAGTACTCACTGCAGCTGGGCACGAACTTGCAGTTCCCGATCAACAGAGGAGCCACAATCACCCGATAGCCGCAAATCAGGCATTCGACGAAGAAGATCAGAACGCGACGCAGAACGAGCATCACTAGATGTTGAACCGGAAATTGATGACGTCACCGTCCTTGACGATGTAGCTCTTCCCTTCGAGGCGGACCTTGCCGGCGGCCTTGGCACCCTTCATGTCTCCTGCAGCCCTGAGATCGTCGTAGGCCACGGTCTCAGCTCGGATGAAACCGCGGGCGATATCGGTGTGAATCTTGCAGGCGGCCTCCACCGCATCGGCACCCCGCTTGATCGACCACGCCCGGACCTCGTCCTCCCCCGTGGTCAGGAATGACACCAGGCCCACGGCGTCGTAGCAGGCCCGCACCAGCCGATCGCGAGCCGATTCGTTGACCCCGAGATCCGCAAGAAACGCCGCCCGGTCGGCCGGCTCCAACTGGGCGATCTGCTCCTCGGTTTCGGCGCACAAGGCGATGGTCTGCGTGGCGTGCAGGTACTCGAACGGGGCCGGCTTGGCGGCCGCGCTCTCGTTCACGTTGATCACCACGATGATCGGCAGCTCGGTCAGGAACGCGAAGCTGGTGAGCATCTTACGGTCGTCGTCCCCGTGAATGGCCGTCGCGAGCGGTTGCTCCGCCTCCAGGGCCGCCTGGCAGCGCTTCATGAGCTCTAGCTCGCGTTTCTCGTGCTCGTGCGTCTTGGTCGGCTTCTTGAGCGACTTCTCCAGCCGGTCAATCCGGGTCACAACCTGATCAAGGTCGCAGAAGGCCAACTCGGAGGCCAGCTCCGCTAGGTCGGCCTGGCCGTCCACCCGGTTGCGGTAGGCGGGGACGCTGGGGTTGTCGAAGGCGCGGACGACGGCCACCAGGGCATCGCACTGGCGAAGCGAACTCAAGCTCTTGCGGAACTCGGCCTGCGAGGCGGCCGTCTCATGGCTGAACCCGGGGACGTCGAGGCATTCAATCGTGGCTTCCGTTTTCTTCTTCGGCTTGTAGATCTCGTTGAGCCAGTCCAGCCGGGCGTCCGGCACCCGAACGACGGCCAACTGCTCCCCCTGAACGTGGTGAGCCGCGACCGTTTGCCCGGTCACAGCCCGGAACAGCGTCGATTTTCCGCTCATCAGCGGGCCGATGAAGGCGACTCGCATGGTGTGGCTCCTCGTGCTGGATTCTTGGACGCCAGTCCGGGCCCGATTGTAAGCCCCGTCTTTGCCTGCTGCAACGACGGGAGCGGCGGTGAGAGGTGAAACCGGTCGCCCGCCGACAAGCCTCCTCGGTGAACGGTCAGGGCCGCCGGCCCAACGCCGGGCCTGGCCTGGAGCAAAGCACGAACGGACCCCTGACGCCGGGCAAGAACGGCGTCAGCAGCAGGAATCGTCCTCTTGCTGCATGACAACCCCAAGAACCGGGGTGTTGTGGTTCTCCTCGGGGACACACTTTGCGAAGGGGCGCCGGGTTCCATCTGGGTACTCTGGGCCCGGTGAAAACTCCTTCGGCCTGGTGAGGCTGGGAGCCGTCCGCCTCACCTCTTGGCCTTCAGATCCAGGATCGTCTTGGCCGCCTCGCGGTTGGCCGGCTCCTTCGATTCCGATAGCGTCTTGATCGGGTGCAGGTTGCCCTGCTCGATCGCCTGAGCCAGAGCGTCGTAGACCTCGTCGTGATCAGCGATCAGATCGCGGAGATGCAGCACCGTGTCGAGATCACCCAGGACGATCCTGCCGAACAGCCTCTTCTCGGCCTCGCGGTTCCAACGCACGGCCGTCACCTGCATGGCGTAACCGTGCGGCCAGATATCCAGGTCTGTGAAGTGCCACTGGACTTGGTCTTCCGCCACGCGTTGACCGTCGGTCTCCAGGATGGGGCCGCTGGCAACGAACGTAAAGGCGTAGTGCCGCGAACCGGACAGTTCGTGCAGGGAGGTCTGGAGCAGGGGGTTGACGCGGTGGGCGCCGCCGATCCTCGCCTCCCAGCGAGGCCGAGCCTGATTGTAGGGCACCTTGCTGAGCCGCTCGAAGTGACGCAGAAACGCGAGCCACATGGCCGCTTGCTCATCGCTTTGCGACGGCCCGGCTGGGTGTGTGGCGGCCGGTGTTTTGTTCTCACTGAAGAGCCCGAATCGATCCATGAGCATCTGAATCTGTTCATCGCTCAGCGCGGATCCGGACGCCTTGAACCGCACCAGCCTGCGAATCCGCTCGCGGACAAACGGCTCCCATGCTGTGGAAAGACGTTCCTGATCGACGGAGGCTTCATCCCCGGTCATCGGCAGCTTGAAGCCCGCGCCCGCCACAATCTGTTTGAGCTCTTGGACGGGGGCGCCGCTCAGTCCACTCGCGGCGATTCCCGGCCCGTTTTCATAGCACCAATAATACAAGTGGCGAATCGCCTTGCGCAAGTCCCCACCCAAGTACCCGTGCAGGGCAGTGAGGTCGTATTCGTCCCCGAGCAGCTCGGCCAGAGTGGCGCCGATGGCCGGGAGCATCCCGCCGAGCATCTCGTCCACAGCCTCCACGTAGTCGGGCAGCGAGATGGTCTCCGTCAGGGTTTCATTCCAACTGTCCACACCGAACAGGAGGTAGTCGTCGAATGCGTGATGCACCTTGTTGGATGCCACGCGATCGGAGAAGGGATAGGCCACCAGGTGGTAGGTCCGGGGGATCTCATCCACCGCCGCGAAGTGGCCACGGGCGCTGACATAGGTTCCCTCGGTGTCCGGGGTGGCCGGCTGGGTTGCACACTGACGCCACGCTTTCTGCCAGGCCGGTTTGAGGGCGTAGTCCGAAGGTTGCGAGTTGGGTACCGCGGTCTTGGGAATGACCAACGCTTCCGGGGGCATCGAATCGTCAAGCGGCTGCAGGATCTCCCGGTCGAACTCACCCCCGCTGTCGATCCAAGTACTGACCGCGTACTTCTTCGGCTTGCAGCCGCCCGCAACCACAATCACGACGACCAGAGTCAGGGTCGCGAGGTCGCGAAATGACCGTGTCCGGATCATTCCTTAGCCTCCAAATGCTCAATCTGGCCAGCGAGACGTCGAACCACCGTCAGGGCCTGCCGCGGCGTCTCGGAATCCGGCCTGAACGGTAGGGCGATCGCCACTAGGCGTTGGCGGACTTCGGCGCAGCCACAGGCGGGCACGTCCTTCAGGATACGCTCCAGGTCAGCCAGGTCGGCTCCTTCGCCATCGCCTCCGCCTTCCCTGCGGACCATGAAACCGGCGACCTTGCCCGTGTAAGGGTAGGGGGCGGTCAGGGTGGCGAACTGCCGGTCCGCGGGGCAGGCAATCCAGGCCGATCGGGCTTTCGGGGTCTCGACCACTGCCATCCACCACTGCCGGCCAGTCTGATTCACTCCAAAACCGAGGTCGTACCGATAGCAGAACAGGGACACCAGACCCTCCGGAGTCACGCCGTGAAGAATGTGCGAGACCTGGCGGCGATGTCCCTGGCGGATCAGATTCAAGTCGTAGTACCGCTCGTGCAGGCCGATCAGGTCCTCGGCGGAGTAGTTCAGATGCCACTCGCGGCTCAAGCTGCGGACACTGCCGATCTGACGCCGCCGCGCGAGCATGGCACATAATGTGACACCCGCAACCGCAGCCAGACCAACCGTGAACAACAGCGAGGGCATGCTTCAGAGATACTCCATGACGACCACCCAAACCAGTGACCCTGTGCTTGACCCCTTGGCTGGGGGGCGTAGGATACGAGCCTGTGTGTTCACTATAGAGATGACGATCCGGGTCGTCGAGAGGTGGCCGCGAATCAACGGGAGGGTGCCCTTGTCCTGCAATCTGGATGATCTGGTGGGCTGCGAGGTCGTCCTGGACACCGCCGGACCGATCATCTACTTGGGCAAGCTGCACTCGTACGACGAACGAGGGTTCTGGCTCCAGGACGCCGATCTGCACAACAGCAGCGAAGGCCACGCGACGCGTGAACAGTACATCGTCGAAGCGGCCCGTGACGGCATCCGGACGAACCGTCGATATGTGTTCGTTCTTCGACAGGCGGTGTACAGCCTGTCCGCCCTGGCGGACGTGGTGACAGACTGAAAACGAAGGAAGAACCGTGCTAATGCGAGTCTTCGTGACAGGCGGCGCGGGGTACGTCGGCAGCCATTGCGTGAAGCACCTCGTCGCCCACGGGCATGAGGTCGTGGTGTACGACAACCTCGTCTACGG
This sequence comes from Phycisphaerae bacterium, assembly GCA_018003015.1. Classification (NCBI taxonomy): domain Bacteria; kingdom Pseudomonadati; phylum Planctomycetota; class Phycisphaerae; species Phycisphaerae bacterium. The sequence goes on from JAGNEZ010000041.1 coordinate 40,440, forward strand.
ACATCGCGCCGCCGTCCCCGGCAACGTCAGGTTCGTCAAGGGTGACTTGGGGGACGCTCCAACGTTGCGCGCGGCACTCACCGCCGGTCCCTTTGACGCGGTGATGCACTTCGCGGCATTTGCCTACGTCGGCGAATCGGTGACCGAGCCGCTCAAGTACTACCGGAACAACGTGGCCAATACCCTGGGTCTGCTCGAGGCCATGCACGTCGTGGGTGTCAGGCGGCTCGTCTTCAGCTCAACATGCGCAACCTACGGCGTCCCCGATCGCGTTCCCATCACCGAGTTCACCGCCCAGAATCCGATCAATCCGTACGGCCGGTCCAAGCTCATGGTCGAGTGGATGCTCCAGGACTCGGCCCGGGCGTGGGGTCTGGGAGCATGCGCCCTGCGATACTTCAACGCCTCCGGGGCGGCGGCGGATGGCTCGATCGGCGAAGACCACAAGCCGGAAACCCACCTCATCCCGATCGTGCTCCAGGTGGCTCTGGGGCAGCGCCCCCACGTCGGCGTATTCGGTACGGACTACGATACGCCTGACGGTACATGCGTTCGGGACTACATACACGTGGATGACTTGGCCAGCGCCCATCGCTTGGCAATCGAGGCAATCAGACCCGGGGAGGCGCGGTTCTACAACGTGGGCACGGGCAAGGGGAATAGCGTCAAGGAGGTCATTGACGCCGCGGCCCGAGTCACCAGCCGCACCATCCCCTCCGATCCCAACCCGCGTCGGCCGGGTGATCCGCCCGTACTGGTGGCGGACGGCGACAAGATCCGTCGGGAACTCGGCTGGCAGCCAGCCTACACCGACATCGAACAGATAATCGCGTCCGCCTGGCGTTGGCATGAGGCCCACCCGAACGGTTATGAGGCTTGAGTACTGGCGTGAAACGGCGGAGAGTTGAGAAGCCGGAAAAAACCGGTCGGCGGAGTGACGCCCCCTCACCGGAGCTTCCCAGCCGGCCAACCGACCGACCCGATGACATCCTGCGCCGATGGCCGGTCCTCGTGCTGGCCGCTACCACCTGGCTGCTCACGCTGCCGCTGTTCGAGCCGCAATCATGGTGGCCACTCGGCTTCGTCGCATTCGTTCCCTGGGTCGTGGCCACCTGCGCAGCTCGTCAAACACGCTGGATGTGCTTCGTGGCCTATCTGCTGGGTACGGCCTACTTCCTCATGCATCTGCGCTGGCTGGGCGTGACCACCGCGGCCGGCCATGTCGCCGCCTCGCTCTACCTGGCCATCTACTTCGTTCCCGCGGCTTGGGCGGTACACCACATGTATCGCCGGCGGCACATCAACGTCGTACTCGCCTTCGCCGTGGCCTGGACCGCCCTGGAGTTGATCCGCAGCCGCGGGCCGCTCGCCTTCCCCTGGTTTCTCCTCGGTCACAGCCAGATCCGCTTGCTGCCCATGATCCAGGTGGCCGACCTGGCCGGGGTCGGCGGCGTCACCTTCGTGCTGGCCGCTGTCAACGGCTTGATCGCGTCCGTCGTCCTGAGATCCCTCCCCGAATGGAAAACGGGAAGGTTCAGGTTGCGGCGACCGGGATGGCCGTCGATGCTCGGCGTGGCCGGGCTGGTGCTGGCGACCCTCGTCTACGGCCGGACCCAGCTGAGTAGGGGCGTCGTGACCGAGGGGCCCCGGGTCGGCGTAGTTCAGGGTGACTTCCTGCTCGATACCACGTCCGGATACGATCCGCGAAAGGAGGCATCCAAGGCCGCCGCGTACTTCGACATGGTGGATCAGGCGGCTTCGTCATCACCGGACATGATCGTTCTGCCTGAGACGCCCTGGGCCATGATTCTGAATGACGAGGCCCGGCAGATCTACGCCTCAGCAAAGGCCTATCACAAAGAGTTCGTCAGACTGGCCCAGGAGCGGCGTGCTTACATCACCGTGGGGGCCATGTCGGTCATTCCCAAAACCCAGGGATCCTATCCCGAGGAGCTGCGACACAACTCGGCTTTCGTCTACTCGCCCAGCGATCCCGAACCCAAACGCTACGACAAGATCCACCTTGTGCCGTTCGGCGAGTTCGTGCCTTTTCGCTACACGCGGCGGCTGTTCTGGCTGTACCGGTTCTTGAACGACGGCTCCTTCAACCCGTGGGGGCGCGGCGGAAACGAGTACTCGCTCACCCCCGGCCGGGATTTCGCCACTTTCCCCCTGCCCAGCCCCCTGACCCCCGGCCGCGACGCTCGCTTCGGCATTACCATCTGTTATGAGGACGTGATCCCCCACGTCTTTCGCGGTTTTGTCACCGATCCGACCGGTAACAAAAAGGCCGATTTCATGCTCAATATCAGCAACGACGGTTGGTTCGGACGCGGGGAGCAGCAGCCTCAGCACCTCGTGAATTGCGCGTTCCGGGCGGTCGAGAATCGGGTCGCGGTTGCCCGGTCGGTCAATACCGGGGTGAGCGGTTTCATCAACTCCGACGGCTCCTGGCATAATCTGGTGTCCGATCCGGGTGGACGGCCCCGGGCGGGCGGTACCGGCTTCCGCGTCGCCCGAATCCCCCTCGACCCGCGGGTGTCGTTCTACAGCCGATACGGCGACGTATTCAGCTGGTCGTGCGCGATCGTCACCCTCGGCGCCCTTGTGGATTCGATGGTTCTGTGGATGATGGGTCGTCGTGCGTCCCGTGCGATCCTGGACAATTCGGAGAAACAGAGGAACCCATGATGCGGCAGCGGGCTCTTTCACGTCGGGCGGCATGGTTGTGGACGATGGCTACGGTGGTCAGTGGGGGCTGTGCCGCCACCTCAACACCGCCGCCGGAACCCCAACTGCGTGAGTTGGCCACCCAGTGCCTGCGAAACGGGGCTCGCCTTGCGAATCGCCCCGATGTCCGTAGCATGGCCACGGAAGCCATTGCCAGAGCCCTCAAGAATGAAGCCCCGCTCGTGCTCCGCGAGGCACTGAAGGACGAGCACCCGGTCGTGAGATTCACGGCCTGCATGGGGCTCGGCGAGTTGAACAGCGTTGACGCGAAGGACGCCATCCGGCCGCTTCTCAACGATTCCAGCGGCAGTGTGAAGGTCGCGGCCTACTTCGCCCTCGAGCGGATGGGTGATGCCTCCCACCGCCTGGCCTGGCGCGACGCAGTCACAAGTGCGGAGGATCCGGCCGTCCGTCGTAACGCGGTCACCGCCCTGGGGCGGCTGAAAGACAAAAAGGTCTGCGCTCTGCTCTGGAAGGCGGCAGCGGGCGATTCAGACGAGGGCGTCCGTATTCAGGCGGTGGAATCGCTGGCCTACCTGGGCGACACCCAGGCAATCAGTCGGCTGATTCACGACGCATATGGCGGCCTGGCCTTCAAACAGCCCTTCTCGCTGCTGGCGCTGGGGCACGTGAAGGACGACCGCGTCATTCCGGCCTTGCGTGCCCGTTTGGCAGGCGCCCAGTACCTCGAGGCCAGATTGGCGGCCGCGCGGAGCCTGGGCATGCAGGGCCTGGCCGATGGATACAACCTCGCCCTGCAGTCGCTCGACTGGAATCAGCCGAGATCCGATCTGCCCGACGACCCACCGGTGAACCAGATCATGCGCGTGCGGATGATGGCCACACTTGCCCTCGGCGATATCGGCAAGCGGGAAGCGCTCGGACCGCTGACCCAGGTGATGAAAAACCCGGATGACGAGCGAATCCAGGTGGCCGCCGCCACCTCCATCCTGATGATCCTCAACGCCGAGGGGGCCAGGCCCTGGGCTGGCCGGTAGCAACTGCAATGCGATGGCTCCCGTTCACCATACTGGCGGTTCTTGCCCTTGTGCTTCAAACCACGGTGGCTCAGTGGGTCCATATCTACAGCCGAGACATCTGGCCGAACTGCATGTTCATCCTCGCGGTGCACTACGCCTTGTGGGGACCCTGGCCGGACGCCGCCATCGCCGCCTGGATTCTGGGCTTCGCCGTCGATCTGCAGACGATCAGCAGCGGAGGAGGCGTGGGCCTGTATGCCTTCTCGTTCGGCGGCAGCGCCTGGATTATCATGCGTATCCGTCATGCGTTCGTCCGCGATCATGCCCTGACTCAAGTGCTGGTCACCTTGACCTTCACCTTGCTCATCGAGCTGCTCGTGGGCGCGTACCGGCAAAGAGGAGCTTGGTCGCGGGACGGTGCCGCGGCCGTCTGGTGGCCGGCGATGGGCAGGGCCGTCTATACCTCCGCGTTGGCACCGTATCTGCACTGGCCGCTGGTCAAGCTCGGGCGCTGGACGGGGCTGAAGCCGCAGACAAGATGATGCCGCAGGTTGCCTCGTGACGACTGCGGAGCCGAAAATGAAAACGGGAGAATGCCGGGACGGTGTTGCAGCGGTGAGTCTTCGAAAGTCGACGACGGCCGCTTCGGCCGAGAATGAACGGCTCAACACAGATGGCTGAAAGCTGATAGCTCCGCTTGTTCGAAACGCGGCTCAAAGTACTGTTGATTCTCCTGGCTCTGCCCGCCCTGGCAGTGATCGCCCGGCTTGCGCAAATGCAGGTGCTTCACCGCTCGACTTACGCCAATGACGCCCAACGCATGCTGATTCGGCAGGCCAAGTACTTCCCTTGCCTGAGGGGGACTATCGTCGACCGCACCGGTCACCTGCTGGCGTCGGATGCGACGGCATGGGATATCTGCGTTCACTACGGGGTCATCGCCGGCGACGTCGAGGCGTTGCGCGACCTGCAGCGGAAGCGAGCCAAGGACCGGCGGTGGCGAGGTTTCGACGATGGACTGCGTGCCGAAATCGAGGAATCCTGGCAGCTCATTTCCGATATGACCGCCACAACCCGCGAGGACCTCGCGGCGGAAGCGGAGAATATCCGGGCTCAGGTGCTCCGCGTCAAGGCGAGTGTCAGTGCTCGCCGCGGCGTGGAGACGGTCGTCGAAGAGGAGCGCATGGCCCATCCCGTCGTTCGTGGCCTGAGCCAGGAGCAGCAGGTGGCGGCCAGCGTGCGGCTCGCCCGGTACTTCTGGATCGAGGTCCTGCCGAGCCACACGCGTCAGTACGCCGGCGGCGAGGCGATGAGCCATATTCTCGGGCGGCTGGGCCCGGTCGACGCAGAAACGGTGGAGCGCGATCCGAACCGCGAGGACGATCTCGCCCGGTACCGTCTGAGCGACATGCGGGGTATCAGCGGCGTCGAGGCGCTTGGCGAATCATGCCTGCGCGGGCGGCGAGGCAAACTCGAGGAGGACGTTGTCGGCCGAGCAACTTCACAACCCATCGAACCCGTCAACGGCAAGGCTTTTCGGATCACAATCGACTACCAACTCCAGGAAACCCTCTATGCTCAACTGGCCGCCGCCGTCGAGGAAACGCAGTTCCGTACCGGGGGTTGCGCCGTGCTCCTTCACGTCCCCACCCGCCAGGTGCTCGCGATGGTAGACTACCCATCGGTCGATCCCTCCGCGAGCCCCGAGGAGAAGGGGCGGCTGGCGAAAGACAAGGAGCGAATGCCTTACCTGTTCCGGGCCGCGGCCGAGTACTACCCGCCCGGCTCACTGGTCAAACCCATGCTCCTGGTCGCCGCCCTGACCGATCAGCTCATTACCCCGGAGACCCGCTTCGTTTGCCACGGGAAGCTGTTCTCGGAGTCTCCGGGCTGGGCGTGTACGGGGCTCCATGGATCTATCGATCCGGTCACCGCCGTCCAGCATAGCTGCAACGTCTACTACTACCACGTCGGGCAGCTCATCGGAGTCCCGCGACTCGGCGAGTGGCTCGCCCGCTTCGGCTTCGGCCGGGTCACCGGCTTGGGCATCCCGGGCGAGAAACCGGGAATTCTCCCCCAGGAAGCGAGTCTCGGAGCCGCCCGGAATGTCGGCATCGGCCAGGGACAGTTCAGTGTGACGCCGGTCCAGGCAGTCAACATGATCGCTACCCTGGCGACCGGCACCTACCGCCCGCTTACCCTCTGGCTCGATGATCCCGATCCGAACCCGGAAACCCGACTCCCCGTGCCGGAGCAGTGCTGGCGCCTGGCCCGCGACGGAATGTACAGGGTCGCCAACGAGCCGGGCGGCACGGCCTACGGGGAGCATCGGGCGAAGCTCGACGATCCGGAGTACGTCCTACTGGGTAAAACCGGCAGTGCCGAGGTTGCCCGCGGGCGGACGATCGAGTCCACCTTCTTCTGCCACTTCCCGGATGGACGGGTGGAGGAGATCGTCGCCCCGGAGAAGGAGGACGTCCTGGCCCGCTTTCCGCCGGAAGAACAACCGAAGATCACCGGCTGGCGGTCATACACTCGATATCCACCGGACCCGCTGGGAACGTACACCCACGCCTGGTTCGCCGGTTACCTCGCTCCAAAGAGCCGCAAACTCGACGCAATCGGGCCGGGTGACCTGCACTTCGCCATCGCCGTGGTCATCGAGTTCACCGGGCACGGAGGCGAGGTGGCCGCCCCTGTCGCCAGAACCATGCTGCAATCGGCACTGATTCGGTATCGCGGAGAGGATGGCTCCGCGGCCAAGGAGGCTTCGTGATGTGGTCGTGGGTGCGGCTGCCAACCTGGCACGGCTGGGGTTTGCTGCTCCCCGTCGCCCCGCTCTGCGCTGCCGGGGTGCTGACCATCCACATCGCCGTCGATCACGACCCCGCCCGCGAATTGGCTCCGGCTCTCAAGCAGTTGATCTTCATCGGCAATGCCCTGGTCATCATGCTCATCACGCTGGCGATCGGCTACCAGCGGCTGGGCCGGATCTCGACGCCCTTGTTCCTGATCGTCGTGGGCATGCTGGTCTACATCGGACTCGACAAGTACGTGGATGTGCCCCTGGTCCGCGAGGCAAGAGCGTGCCGACGATGGATCTTCCTGCCGGGAATCCAGGTGCAGCCCTCTGAACTCATGAAGATCGTCTACGTCCTTGGCCTGGCGTGGTACCTGCGCTATCGGCGGAACTACCGCACCCTCGGCGGGCTCATCGCACCGTTTGCGATTACCCTGGTCCCGATGGCCCTCATCCTGACTCAGCCCGACCTGGGTACGGTTCTCCTCTTCTTGCCCGTGTTGTTCGCGATGCTGTTTGTGGCCGGCGCTAAACTCAAACATCTGACGGTCATCGTCCTGCTCGGACTGATGTGCATGCCGGCCTTCTGGTTCAAGATCAAGGGATACCAGCGGCTTCGGGTCGCGGGTGTGTTCCTCCAGAGCCCAGCCGTACGCGACTACTTCAGGGACCAGCCCGAACGCTGGGATCGGCTGTGCCCGGCCAAGACCAACAAGGCGGAATGGCGGAAGGAACTCACCGACTGGACCCAGCAGACCGGCTATCAGCTGGTGCACAGCAAGACCGCCGTGGGCAGCGGCGGCGTCTGGGGGCAGGGGTGGGGCAGAGGACCGTTCTCGGAGCACGACCTGCTCCCCGAACGTGAGAACGACTTCATCTTCGCCATGGTCGCCCACCAGTGGGGGCTCGCGGGCGGCATCGCATTGCTGCTCTGCTACGCCCTGATCGTGGCCATCGGCTGCGACGTCGCCACCCTGACCAACGATCCGTTCGGGCGGCTTCTCGCCGTCGGCTTGTCCACCCTGATCGCCGTCCAAACCCTGACCAACCTGTGGATGGCCATCGGCCTGGGACCAATCACCGGCCTGACCTTGCCATTCGTCAGCGCCGGCGGAACCAGTATGGTCTCCAGCTTCGTGTGCATCGGCCTTCTGCTCAGCGTGGCCCACCGGCGCGAGAAACTGATCGCCAGAAACCCCTTCGAGTTCGATGACGAGGCGGAGCGGTATGAGAAAAGGTGACGCCGTGCGGGGTGCGCGGGACGGCCACGCAATGCATGACGACGCGGGGCAAAGGGCGGTCACCCGGTCGGCGGCCATGCCCGGAGGAGACTCGCTTGCCCTGAACACACCCGCTCCCGGCGACGTGAGGTGCGTCCGGCCCTCCCCCCGCCCGGCGACGGCGGCTCACCTCGCCGCCTGGATGGCACCGGGCCGCTCAGTACTCCGGCGGCAGCTGCTGGAGCTGTGCGTAACTGAACACCGGGCCGTCCTTGCAGACGTAGATCTTCCCCACGTTGCACCGGCCACACTTGCCGAAACCGCATTTCATCCGGTTCTCGAGTGTGGTGTAAACCTGTTCGGCGGTGAAGCCCAGCTGGGTGAGCACCGGCAGCGTGCGGTTGATCATGATCGGCGGACCACAAACCAGGGCAATGGTGTTCTCGCTGGCCGGTGCCATCTTCTCCAGCACCGCGGGCACGAATCCGACCTCGCCTTTCCAGTCCGGCGTCTGGCCGCCAGGGTCCACGGTGGTCACCAGTTTCACGTTGCCCGACTTGCGCCAGCCCTCGAGCTCCTCCTTGTAGACCAGGTCGGCCACGGTGCGTGCCCCGTAGAGGATGGTCACATCCTTGTAGCGGTCGCGAAGGTCGAGCACGTTCCAGATCACGCACCGGAGCGGGGGAAGCCCGATACCACCAGCGATGAAGAGCAGGCTCTTGCCTGCCCATTGGTCGAGCGGAAAGTGGTTGCCATACGGCCCGCGGAAACCGATGATGTCACCTTCATCCTTGGAGGCCAGGGCGGAGGTGACCCGCCCGGCTTGCCGGAAAGTGCACTCGATGTAACCTTGCCGCGTCGGCGGTGATGCGATGCAGAACGTGGACTCACCTTCGCCGAACACCGAGTACTCGCCGAACTGCCCGGCCTGGAAACTGAAGTCTCGGCCGACGGACTCGTCCACGAAGGTGAGCCGGAAGGTCCGCACTGCGGGAGCCTCCTCGACGACCTTGTCGATTCGCATCAGCTGGGGTCGGTAGGCATTGGACTGAGCAGCCTCCATTACTTGGCCTCCACAAGCGATTCAAGGTGCTCCAGCAGGTTCATGTCCGCGGGGCAGGAGCGCGAGCATCTCCCGCATCCGACGCAGGCGATGTAACCAAGCCGGTCGGGGAAATAAGAGAACTTGTGCATGATCCGCTGCCGCCACCGGTCTCCCTGGGAGTGCCGCGGATTGTGCCCGGAAGCGTGCAAGGTGAACTGACCGTGCCCGCAAGAGTCCCAGCACCGCAACCGGGTGCCACCTTGCCGGTTGGCCTCGTCCTGGATGTCGAAGCACGCACAGCAGGGGCAGACGAACGCACAGGTGCTGCAGCCGATACAACGCATCGCCTGCTCGCCCCAGATCTCGTTCCGGGTGAACATGTCCGGCAGCTTGCCGGTCAGTTCCTTGACCTCGAACTTCACCGGGATCTTGGGCAGCAGTTCTTCCTTGCTGACCTTGCCGGCCGGCCCGAACAGGTCCTCGGCCAGGCTCACGATCCTGCGGCCTTTCTCGGTGACGATCTCGGCTAGGTAGTCGCCGGATCCCAGCAGGGTCAGCGACAGATCGCTGCCCGAGGTGTCCCCCGGTGAGCCACCTACCGACGTGCAGAAGCAGTAGTCGTCAGCCTTCGTGCAGCTCATGCCGATGACGGTCGTGGCCTCGAGCCGCTTCTGGAAGAAAATGTCCTTCACGTCCCAGGCGAAGACGGAGTTCAGGATCGCGAAGCTGCGGGCGTCGCACGGTCGCACGCCAAACAGCACCGTGGGAGTGGCCTGGAACTCATGATCCTCGATCCGGACATCCTTGGCCGTGAAGGTGTAGTTGACCAGCTCCTCACAGCGGGGGAACACCGCACCCTTGGGCGACAGCGTCGTCTGGACCGCCTCGCAGTCGACGTCCGCCAGCGTGGCAACCTCTTTGAAGACCACGTGCCCGTCGTTCTTGCTGGGGGCCAGGACGCGAAAGCCGCCGCCGCGGATCCGTTCGAGCAGCGTGCCGAGGGCCTGCTTCTTGAGGATTCTTGTTTCCATCGTTGATCTACCTGATGAAGTCTTCCTTGTCGTCGGGTTTGAAGGACGAGAGCGCGTATTCGGAATCGGCGGACATGCCTGCGATTTGGTCGAAGTCCGACTTCACTTCCCTGGCCAGCATCTGGGTCAGCAGGTTGAGCGGGATGCCCACCGGACACGCGTCCGAGCAGCTGCCGCAGTCGATGCAGCGCCCGGCAAGATGCATCGCCCGCATCAGGTGCCACTCGAGGTTGCCCAGGGCGTGAGGCGCCGGCGAGATCCACTGCGGCTGGTTGCACTCCACCGTGCACCGCGAGCAGTAGCACAACGGGCAGGACGACCGGCAGGCGTAGCACTTGATGCAGTGCGAGAACTGCTCCTTCCAGTAGGCCCATCGCTCCTCGGACGACATCGCCTCCAGGCGGGCCAGCTCCGGATTGGACTCCCACTCCATCGGTACCGTGGCGACGTAGCTCTCGATCGCCTTGAAGTCGGGCAGATCGAGCAGCTTGCCGTCAGCGGAGATGCCGAGAACGACAAGATCGCCCGGGGCGAGTTGGCGCTCGGCCGCCAGCTGGAGCAGCGTCCGCATGGCCGGCGGCCGGGCGACGACGGCCGGCTTGCCCATGGCCTTGACCTCGGACCTGGTGAGATAAACGGCGAGGTTCTGCTTGCACCGGGCGTCACAGACGAGCTTGTCCGCCTGCTCGGCCTTGCGGACAAAGAGCGCCCGGGCCCGATACTTTTCCGAGCCTTCCCCGTAGCCGATGACCACCTTCACCGTCCCGCCAGCCAGCAGTTCCTTGGCTTTTGCTCTTAGTTCTTCCATTACGCGACCTCGATGGGCTGGTGTCTGAGGGCGAGCAACTCCTGATACTGCTTGAACGGCCCGAGCTGCCGGATCTCCGCAACCGTCTCGTTGACCAGGTCAGCCCACTTGGCCCCCTCGGCGGCCGAGACCCAGGCGAACTTGATCCGCCGGGTGTCAATCCCCACAAAGCCCAGCAGACTGCGGAACAGAACCCACCGTCGCCGGGCGTGGTAGTTGCCGGCCGTGTAGTGGCAGTCGCCCGGGTGGCAGCCGGAGATGATCACGCCGTCCGCACCCTGGGCAAAGGCCCTCAGCACGAGCATGAAATCGATGCGGCCAGTGCACGGCAGGCGGATGGCCCGCACGTTCGTGGCGTACTTGATCCGGCTGGTCCCGGTCAAATCCGCCCCGGCGTAGGTGCACCAGTTGCACACAAACGCGGTGATCTTGGGTTCGAACTCACTCACTGTCGGACGCTCCTAGAGGGCCATCACTTCCGCGAAAACCTGGTCGTTGGTGTAACCCTGCAGGTCGATGGACTTCGACCGGCACAGGGCCACGCATGTGCCGCAGCCTTGGCAGACGCCGGCGTTGATCTTGGCCACCGTCTTGATCAGCTGACCGTCGCGTCCACGGATCTCCTCCCGCTCGATGGCCTTGTACGGACAGGCCGACTCACACAGGAAGCAGCCCACGCAGGTCGAGAAAAGCGGCGGCACAGAACGATTGACCACCGCGATGATCGGCTCGCGCAACAGCTCCGACTGCGAGAAGAGACCGGCGACCTTCGCCGCCGCGGCCGAGGCCTGGGCCACGCTCTCGGGAATGTCCTTGGGGGCTTGGCAGGCGCCGGCCACCATGATCCCTGCCGTGTTCGTCTCCACCGGCTTGAGCTTCGGGTGAGCTTCCGAAAGGAAGTAGTAGGGGTCGTAGCTGACCTTGAGCGTCTGGGCAAGCTGCTCGGCCCCGGGACTGGCAACCATGGCGCTGGCCAGCACAACCATGTCCGCCTTGATCTCGAGCGGTTTGCCGCCCAGCAGGGTGTCGGCCCCCTTGACGATCAGTTGACCGTCCTCCTCGTAGATCCGAGCGACGCGGCCGCGCACGTACTTGACCCCGTCTTCCTCGATCGCCCGGCGGACAAACTCCTCGTACATCTTGCCGCCCGCGCGGATGTCCATGTAGAAAACGTAGGCCTTCCCGCTGTGCACCTTGTGCTTGTACAACATCGCATGCTTGGCGGTGTACATGCAGCAGATCTTCGAGCAGTAGTCGATGCCCTTGGCGGGATCGCGCGAACCGGCACAGGCGATGAACACCACCGTCTCCGGCGTCTTGCCGTCCGACGGCCGTTTCATCACGCCCTGGGTGGGACCCGAGGCCGAGGCCAGACGCTCGAACTGCAGGCCGGTGATCACGTCTTTGTACTTGCCGTACCCGTATTCCGGGAAGAAGTCGGTGCCCTTGACCTCGTAGCCCGTGGCCGCCACGATCGCTCCGATGTCGTGCTCCACGATCTCATCCTGCTGATCGTAGCGGATGGCCTTGGTCGGACAGACCTTCTCGCAGATCTTGCACTTGCCCTTGAGGAAGAATGTGCAGCGCTCGCGGTCGATCACCGGCTTGTTGGGCACGGCCTGCGGGAAAGGTACGTAGATCGCACCCCGCAGTCCCAGCTGGGCGTTGAACTCGCTGGGAATCCGCTTGTTCGGACATTTCTGGGTGCAGAGCCCACAACCGGTGCAGAGCTTCTCGTCGACGCCGCGGGCCTTCTTCCGGATCCGCACCTTGAAGTTGCCGATGAAACCCTCCACCCTCTCCAGTTCGGAGTACGTGTACAGCGTGATGTTCGGGTGCCGGGCGGCCTCAACCATGCGCGGGGTCAGGATGCACTGCGAGCAGTCCAGCGTCGGAAAAGTCTCCGAAAGCTGGGCCATGTGCCCGCCAATCGAGGGCTCGCGCTCGACCATGACCACCTTGTGACCGGCGTTGGCAATGTCCAGAGCCGCCTGGATGCCGGCGATCCCACCACCCAGCACCAGGGCAGTCTTGGTCACCGGAACCTTGATCGGGTACAGCGGCCGGTTCCGCCTGACCTTCTCGGCCATGACCCGCACCAGGTCAATGGCCTTGTCCGTGGTCTCCGGCGTCCGCTCGTGAACCCAGGAGCAGTGCTCCCGGAGATTGGCCATCTCGCAGAGGAATGGGTTCAGCCCGGCCTCGGCGCACGCCCGGCGGAAGGTCGGCTCGTGCATGCGCGGAGAACAGGCGGCCACGACCACGCCAGTCAGCTTCTGGTCGCGAATCGCCTCCTTGATCATGTTCTGCCCGGGATCCGAACACATGTACTTGTAGTCGGTGCTCACCACTACCCCGGGGAGGTCGCCGCAGGACTTGGCCACGGCCGCACAGTCCACGGTCGCGCCGATGTTCTCACCACAGTGGCAAACGAAAACTCCGATTCGCGACATTAGTGTTCATCCTCCGTCGCACCCACCGGGGCCGCGGCCTCCCCATGCCCGGCACAGCAGCAACCCGCTTCCCGTGGCTCGGAAAAGACGACCGGCACGATGTGGCGATGCATCCCCAACGTCTGGTCATCCAGCCCCAGGGCCAGTCCAACCACCTGGCTGATGTACAGCACGGGAATGGAATACTGCCGGCCTTTGTGCTTCTCGATCGCTCCCCGCCGCAGGTCGAGATTCACATGGCACATCGGGCAGGCGACTACGATCGCTTCCGCCCCCCGGCGAACCGCATCGTCCACGATCTTGCCCGAGAGCTTGGCCACCAGATCCGTCCGCGATACCGAAAAACCCGCCCCGCAGCACTCGGTCTTGTACGCCCAGTCGATCGGGTCCGCCCCCACCGCCTTCATGATCTCGTCCATGCTCTGCGGGTCTTCCACCCGGTCAAACTTCAGCACCTTGTGCGGCCGGACCAGGTAGCAGCCGTAGTAGCAGGCCACTTTACGCTTGAACGGATGACGTACCTTGTCCGACAGGCCACCCGCGCTAAACCGACCCAGAATCTCGAGCACGTTCAGCACCTTCGGCTTGCACTCCAGGTCCATCTCGATGATGCCGACGATCTTCTTGCGGAGCGTCTCGTCGGCCAGCAACTCGTGGCGAGTGATCGCCAGCCGGCTGTAACAGGCCGAGCAGGGAACAGCCAACTCCTCGATGCCGGCCTTCTCCGCCTGGGCGAGAATGCGGGCAGGCAGGGCCAGGGCCAGATCGTGGTTCAGGCTGTGGGCGGCACTCGCCCCGCAGCAATTCCAGTCCGGCACGTCCTGCCATTCGATGCCCAGCTGGACGGCTACCGCCCGCAGGGACTCCGCATACTCCCGCGAAGAACCCAGCAGAGAGCAGCCCGGATAGAGTCCTAATCTCATTCGTGGTTGTCCTTCCGTTGGGAGGTCAGGTGGAAGATCCGCGACATGGCCGCTCGCCCCTCGATCAGGTGAGGCAGGAATTTCATCTTCCCTCGCTTGAGCAGCTTCGGCACCGCGGTCAAATCCTGGAGGAAGTGCCAGGAGCGAGTCTTGTAGTCCGAGATCAGGCCGACCTCATACAGACGACCGGTGTACTTGATGCAGTCCAAGAACGACTTGTGGAACGCCAGGATGTCCTTGGCCTTGGGATTGACCATGCCCCTGGCCATCGATTCGCTGCGGAGGTACTCCATGACCTTGGCCAGATCAACCTCCTTGGGACACCGCGAATGACAGGTCTCGCAGGTCAGGCACAGCCAGATGGCCTCCGAGCGCAGGGCCCGCTCCTCCATCTCCTTGCTACCCAGCTGGAGCAGGTGAAGGATCTGGCTCGGCGAGTAGTCCATCTCCTCGGCCAGCGGGCAACCGGCGGAACACTTGCCACACTGGTAACACTGAGCGGCCGATTCCCCGGTCGATTCCAGCACCCGGTCCGCGAGGCTGGCCGGCTGATGAAGCTCATGAACAGCTTGTGACATGGCGTCGGGTTACTCCCCAATGGTTGTTACAGACATCCTATAAGTGCCTTCACGATATCGCAAGGGCCAATCGTGAAAAAAGGCACCGTCTTCCGCACCCTCCCCGAACCATGCGAACACCTACCTTACAGTACGACCAGACAAGCTGTGAGAACACAGGTTCCACAAAAAAAGTGGTCTAACAGACCGTGGTGGGGCGGCAATCCGTAGCACCGCTGGGACAATGGTTTATCGCACTCAAGCCGTGCCTGATCTCAGGGGTAGTCACAGGGGATCACGAAAACCACCGGATTCGATTTGCCCGGACCCGATTCCTGTTGTACATAGACTGTGCGACGTGAAGGTCGCGAACGCTTGACACCTCAAGCAGTCCCGGCAGCTCCGGTAGGATGTGCCGCGAGGTCCGAAGGACATGCGGCGGTCGGCGGCAACGCACGACGGCACGTCCGGTGAACTCATAGCCAGGGCTTCGGCAGGTCCGAATGTTCGGGACGAGGCGGGTGTGAAAACCCTCTAAGGGTCGCTCCAGTCGCTCCGGCTGCTTGCGGTCAGAGATCCGAGTGGGGCCAAGCGACGGCTGATCGATACTCTGTGGCGCCGACCGGCGGCGCGACCGTCCCCCGCGGACGGCGGCTCCTCCGGGTGAAGCGCGAGAGAGGAGATCGGGCGAAATCCCGGTCAAGGCCGTCGCCGGTGTGCCCTCGAAGGGGAAACCCAGGGGAGCATCCAGCGCCCGGCACGCTAAACACGTGTCCGGTCGCCAGGGACTTCCGGAAGGGTCGAATCCCAGGAACCGCGGCCTGCGGGGCCGACCACGTGGCTTCGGCCGTGTGGTTGATCCGTTGGCGAAACGGTAGGTGGGTGCACTCGGGCGGCAACGCCCGCGTACCTTTCGGGAGGAGAACGCTCCGAAGGGTGAATCCCATGAGCGCTGCCGGGTTGAAACAAAACCGGCGCGGGACCGAAGGGAGAAAACCGTCAAGAGGGTAGCCAAACCCTGAAGGCGGAACGTAGCGGGCAGGCAAAGCCCGCGCTGAGTGGACCTCCGGTTCCTCAAGTGCTGTAGGGAGCGAAAGCCCATGAGAGGAGCCCTCCGCCGCGGCGGTCGGCTAGGTGGATCGGGTGATGGCTCTGGAGGAAGGCTGAACTCGAAGAGAGGGTGGGACTGGTGGTTTAACTACTTCCAGACCTGTCCGTTGAGGGAAAACCACACAGCCGGGCGAAATGGCACAACGGCACAGTGGGATCGCTTGACCAAGAGAGCGATACTTCACCGGATGCGGAACTCTGAACGAGCGGCTAATTCCGAGAGCAGGCCCAACGGCGGCGACGCCCAGGGCAAACCGATAAACCGAATACTCTGAAGGGCCCGAAAACGTTCGCTTCTTCACGTCGTTCTTTTTTGCGCCGAGTTCGCCCTGCACCCTGCTCGCCATGCAACACCTTCCAGCGAACCCCCCCGGGTAGCCAAAGTCGATCAACAACCTGGAAGAAGCCCTGTCAGGGTCTCGCCGCCGTGCGAAGGTGGTACCTGTGACCTCGCCCGCTTCCCCAGACGGCTGATCGCTCACCGTTTCTGAGAGCTGACTCCTCCTCATTCAGTCGCCGCAACCTGTATCTGCGGCCCTATCCTCTCCGGAAAAACACCGCTGCAGGAAGCCGAAGTCCGACTGATCCACGTCGCCGTCCTTGTCGAAGTCGGCCTTGGCACAGTTGCCCGCATGGGGCACGGCCGGTCCGGCAACGCAGGCGGCGAACGTCTTCATGTCTTCTGTGTCGATATCCCCATCTCGGTCGAAGTCGCCGAGGATGTACTCATGAGCGCCAATGTCCACGATGGGTGCGGTGCCGAGGCCAGTGTCAACCGTGATCGGATCGTTGAAGAAACGCGGCAGGCTGCCTAGATCGGTTAGGATGCGGGGGGGCACGGCGCCGTTGTCGCCGGCGTCGATGCAGGGCGAGCCGGCCCTCAGGTGCAGGTCGCCCAGGTCATCGTCGGCAGTACCCCATTTTCCATCCACTCCAGCAGTCGGCGACAGAACCAATTGCGGGTCGGCAGAGATGTTGCCATCGGTGCCCGTGGGGTTGGCCACGCCGGAGTAGTTGTAGGCGGTATTGCCGTAGACGCAGTTGTACCGAAGGTTCGACCCAGACCCGGACGCGCAAATCCCCGAGGAGTTGAACGCGACGATCGTGTTGGTGATCGTCGGGGAGGAATAGTGGCAGTGGATTCCGCCGCCGTCGCAGTCAGAGTCGGTTCCGGTTAAGGCATTCCCTGTGATGGTGTCGTTCGAGATCGTCGGCGAGCCGCCGGAACAGTAGATTCCACCGCCGCAGGAACTGCTCGTTCCGTCTGCGATGTTGCCGGTGATCATGTTGTTCGAGATCTTCGGCGAGCCACCGAAGCAGTAGATCCCGCCGCCGTAGGCCTGACGCCCGATTGCGCTGTTCCCCGTGACCGCGTTATTCGAGATCGCTGGCGACCCGCCGGCGCAGTAGATCCCGCCGCCGGGGGCGTATAGCCCGGTCACGCTGTTTCCCGTGATCGTGTTGTTGGCAATCGTGGGAGAGGAAGAGTCGCAGCAGATTCCGCCGCCCGCCTTGGTGGCTTTGCCGTTGCGGATGGTGAAGCCGTCCACGGTACCCAGTTCACTACCGAACGGCACGCTCACCACGCTGCCGCCGGCGTTGCCGTCCAGAATCGTCACGTGGGCAACCCAGTCCCGCTGGTCCCGGCGGAACTCCGTTCCCGCAAAGCCGCCGTACACGTGGACGCACGCCTCTAAGGTGATCCGTTCGGTGTACGTGCCCGCCGCCACCCACACGTCACCGCCGCCAGGGCCTGCGATGGCGTTGATGCCCGCCTGCACCGTCCGCTTGGCCAGTTCCCAGCTCGAACCGTCATGGTCATCGTTGCCCGAAGGGCTCACCCGAACGACCCTTAGCGTGAACGAAGGCGTCGTCCCGTCGAACTCGTCCGCTCCGATGTCCACGCGTCCGCCCTGATCTCGCCGC